>SPBY01000250.1 GCA_004525825.1 Bacteroidia bacterium | reverse complement strand
TGTTCCAGGGAGCTGTACTATTCACATGGATCACTGCAGAGGTCCTCATGGATCTTTTCTACGCGGCCCTGACCCTTCCCTACTACTTAGTCGCAGTTCTTCTGATTCTTTGCGGAATTCTGATGCTTAAATTTAGAACCGTTCAAAGCTAATATAGGCTTAGAATGCTTGCCAGTAGGTCCTATTTGAGCTAACTTTAGTTGGCCCAAATAACTTCAACATGATCAATTACGACTCGCTTCTCAAGATATCGTACGGACTGTATGTAGTATGCTCCGGAACGAAGGAAAAAGGCAATGGTTACATTTCCAATACAGTATTCCAGGTCACTTCCGATCCTCCCCGATTTGCCACCTGCTGCAACAAGGATAACCACACGGCAGGACTCATACAATCCTCGGGGCAATTTTCAGTCTCTGTTCTCCGGGAAGACGCCAGTGCAGGCACCATCGGGACCTTTGGCTTTAAAAGCGGGAAGGACGCGGATAAGCTGGAGGGGATGGATGTCCGTTATGGCGAAACCGGTGTACCCATTGTGATGAACGATGCCATTGCTTTCCTGGAATTCAAAGTCGAGGAGACCTTGGATGTAGGTACCCACCTGATGTTCATCGGGAAACTGGTCGTGGCCGAAGTGCTGGATCCGGACGCGGATCCACTCACCTACCTACATTACAGGAGGCATAAGAAGGGGGTGGCCCCGAAAAACGCTCCCACTTACATCGACAAATCCAAGCTGGAGAAAAAAAGTGACGGAGTGGAATATGGCAAGTACGAATGTCCCGCCTGCGGCTACATTTATGATGAGGAGAAAGAGGGCGTGAAGTTCGACGACTTGCCCGACGACTGGGAGTGCCCCGTATGCGGTGAAGAGAAATCTGAATTCATTAAACTATAAACCAATTTATTATGGAAAAATCATTGAAAGGAACCAGAACCGAACAGAACCTGCTAAAGGCCTTTGCAGGTGAATCTCAGGCCAAGAACCGCTACGAATTCTTTGCCAAGCAAGCTAAAAAAGAAGGCTATGAGCAAATGGCGGCCATCTTCATGCAGACTGCCAAGGAAGAACAGGCACATGCCAAGCGCTACTTCAAATTCCTGGAGGGCGGAATGGTGGAAATCACTGCCAGCTACCCAGCAGGGATCATAGAAACTACCGCTGAGAACCTGAAAGCCGCCGCCGAAGGGGAGAACGAAGAGTGGACCGACCTCTACCCCACCTTTGCAGAGATAGCTAAAGAGGAGGGATTCCCCAAGGTAGCTTCGGCCTTTAAAATGATTGCCAAAGTAGAGGCTGAACATGAGAAGCGCTACTTGAGACTTCTCCAGAATGTATCGGAAGACAAAGTCTTTATGAAAGATGGCAAGGTATGGTGGAAGTGCATGGTTTGCGGCTATGTATATGAATCAGAGAAGGCCCTGGAAACCTGTCCTGCCTGCCTCCATCCTCAGTCCTACATGAAGTTGAAGGAAGAGGACTATTAGCGATTTTGAATTCAAACCTGATTGAGAGGGGGATGCGATCTGACTGGAAAAACCAGGCTGACTGTAGTCCCCTTTCCTTTTTGGGTGTTAATTCTAACTTGCCCCCCGTGGAGTCGCATGATCTGTTGCACCAGGCTGAGACCGATGCCTGAGCCATGGGTTTTGGTGGTGAAAAATGGGATGAAAATATCCTCCAGAAGATCCTCATCAATTCCTATTCCGTTGTCAGACACAATAATCTCCACCTCTTCTTGAAGTTTCCGGCAGGTAAGCAGGATTTCTGCATCGGATTGACCTGCCAGTGCATCCATGCTGTTTCGAACCAGGTTGATCATGACCTGAGCGATCAAGGTCCGGTCGGCCCGGATTTCCAGGCCAGGTTTCTCTTCTACAATCTTGAACCGTCCGCCTTCCCTGTCCATCTCACTTCGGAAAATGTCCTCGATTTCCCGGAAAAGGGAAGTGCAGGAGAAGTTCACGGGATCCGGCACCGGGATCCGGGTCAGCTTGTGGTACTCATCGATAAAACTGTGCAGGCTAAGGCTCCTTTGCTGGAGGGTCTCTACCGATTTGATGATATCACTCAGGTTCTCCTGCTCCAGCTTAGCCACCGATTTATACTGGCCTTCCTCATTCTTCAGAATCATCAGGATGGTATCGGCCAGGGAGCTGATGGGAGTGACCGAGTTTTTGATCTCATGATTCAGGGTGCGCAGAAGACGGATCCATGCGCCGGTCTCCTTCTGATCGACCACGCTGCTGATGTCCTGGATGGTCATCAGGGAATAAGTCTCTTCCAGCATTCTGGTCCGGGAAACCTGGACAACCAGCCTGCTGGATGATCCGGATTTTACGGGCTCAATAAGAACCCTTACTGATTCACTGATGGTTCCAACCTTGGCTGCAAAAGCAGCATTCTTCTTCACCAACTGGTCCCAGGATTTTAAAGCAGATATGCCCGTCAGATTAGCAGCAGCGGTATTCCACAAAACCACCCCTCCCTTCTGCTCAAATACAATGATTCCTACCTCAATCAATTCTATCATATGTTCCAGGAACCTGAAATGAACCTCCCTCTCGATGCGGATCTCCCGGTAAACCTCCAACACTTCGTTGAAGGTTCGATACAAGTTTTTCCGCACCCCTTTGGATTCCTTCTCGTTAAAGTGCAGGTTGAAATCCCGGTTCCGGATATGTTCCAGGAATTGGGTGAGCTCCCTGAGGGTTCGGTTCAGGAAATAAAAGAGTTCCAGGCTAAGGGCAACGAGCACCAGGCCAATCACCAGCAGGGTGAATACCAGTTGACCGGGTTCCACAAGACTAATGCATAAGGGAACACACATCATCACTCCCAGGATCAGGAGCAGTCTGAAAACGAGCCATATGGTGTGCCGTTTATAAACCATGCTTATTCATCCTCCTGTAAAGCGCCGCTCGGGCAAGTCCCAGTTCGGCCGCGGCTTTTGTAATATTCCCCTTGTTCTTGCTGATAGCTTTCAGAATATACCTTCTCTCCATCTCCTGGAGGTTCAGGGTGGTTTCCTCTGTATGGCGTGAGGACAGATCCATTAAAAGATCACCAAATTCCAGGCTCTCTCCCTCACACAGAATAACGGCCCTCTCAATGGCATGACGCAACTCCCTGATGTTGCCGGGCCATCCATAATTCTCCAGCCGGGTGATGGTGGATCGCGGAATCCGCAATCCCGGTTTGTTGTATTTTCTGGAATAGAACTCCAGAAAGTAGTCGACCAGCAAGGGGATATCTCCGGTACGCTCCCTCAGTGGGGGCACCCTGATCTCTACTGTGTTGATGCGATAAAGCAGATCCTCCCTGAATTCACCTGTCCGGGTCATGTCATAGAGAGGCATGTTAGTGGCAGAGATCAGCCTCACATCAATGGGTCTGGCCTGGTTTGACCCGAGTTTGGTTACTGTTCTGTTTTCCAGGACCGTGAGCAATTTCGCCTGGAGGGGTGTGGTGAGGTTTCCTATCTCATCCAGAAAAAGGGTTCCGCCGGATGCCACCTCAAAGCGACCAAGCTTCTCCTGTCCTGCGTCGGTATAGGCTCCCTTGGTATGTCCGAATAATTCACTTTCAAATAAATTCTCGTGAATAGCCCCCAGGTCCACCCCAATGAATACCTCTTCGTTGCGAGGGGAACAACGATGCAGTTCCCGTGCGATGATCTCCTTGCCGGATCCGTTCTCTCCCAGCAACAATACATTGGCATCGGTGGCTGCTACTTTTTCAATGGTGCTGTAGACCCTCTCCATGGCCAGGGACTGACCAATGATTACTCAGGATTGCTGATCCATATCAGCTTGCAACAGCTTTTGCCTCTGACGGTATTTCTCTTCGGCCCGTTTCGTGTCGTTCAGTTTCAGTGCGGTTCGTATGACACCCAGAAGCTTATTATTCTCCCAAGGTTTTACAATGAAATCAAAGGCTCCCGACTGCATGGCCGAGACAGCCAGATCCACACCCCCATAAGCGGTAATAAAAACGACCACAGCCCCTGAATCTTTCTCCAGGATTCTGCCCAGCCATTCCATTCCTTCTGAACCATCGTTCCTCCCCGGTGAAAAATTCATATCCAACAGAATCACATCGAATCTCACTTCCTCCATAAGTGAGGGTATCCTATCCGGATCGACCACCGAAAGCACCACAGAAAAAAGTTGTTTGAGAAACATTTGGGCAGCGGTCCTTATGGCAGGATCGTCATCCACAATCAGTATGGAGGCATCAGTTTTTGACATGCTTTGCTGATCAATAGATCAAATATAAGCAATATGTACTATTATCGAACACTTAATGTACTAAAAACAAACATACTATTCACTTATAATAACCAAATTATCATCGTATAAACCTGATTTATTGACTTATACAAAGATTGGCATTCCTCTTGCAATAATCCGGACAAAATCACCAATCTTTGTACCATGACTCTGTTCGGCCTGAAAAAACAGTGGAGGATCATCCGCAAACGGAAGATCTACTATTTCATCAATATCTTTGGACTTGCCCTGGGTATTGCCAGTTCGGTACTGATCATGTTGTGGATCGCTGATGAGATGAGTTTTGAAAAAATGCATGAGAACGCCGACCACATCATGCAGCTTCATAAGGAGTACAGCATGGGGGGCCAGCCACAGATTAACGGTTCCCTTCCCATGCCCCTGGCCCCCACTTTGTTAGAGGATTTTCCAGAAATCTCTGAGGCTGTTCGCGTGGTTCCCCAACGGGCAACCATCCGGTACGGCGAGGAGGTATACGATGAAACCAACCTGTGTGCTGCGGATCCAGCCTATTTCAGAGTATTCAGTTTTAAGTTTATCCAGGGGGATCCCTCCACAGCCCTTATTGAACCCTATTCCATGGTCATCACCCGCGAAAAAGCAGAAAAATATTTTGGGGAGGCCAATCCCCTGGGCCAGGTGCTTGAATACGCAGGAGAACTGGAGTTTACCATCACAGGGCTCATTGAAAACATTGAGGAAAATACTGCCCTCGATTTTGATATGATTGTCCCCCTGGAAACACTCTTTATACCTGGTTCTGAAGATGATAGTTGGTACAACCACTTCTTCAGAACCTATATCGCCCTTGATGCCCCCCTTCAGAGAGATACCCTGGATGCACGGCTTACCAGGCACATGAGAAGCTACATGACCGATGATCCAACCGTCAAATTACTGGCATTCCTCATACGCGACATGCATCTCCACGATCCCACGGCGCAGAGTCCCAGGGCCATCTATGTCTATATTTTCACTGTGATTGGATTTCTGGTCTTGCTGATCGCCTGCATCAATTTTACCAATGTCTCCACCTTCGTGTCCTTGCAGCGCTCCAAAGAGATCGGAGTGAGGAAAATCAACGGAGGAGGAAAGTGGCAGCTGGTCTCTCAGTTCTTTGGAGAAACCTTTCAACAAACCTTTCTGGGATTTGTAGTGGGCATGATGCTGGTGGAGTTGTTCCGGTCCCAGTTCAACGAACTTACC
>SPBY01000347.1 GCA_004525825.1 Bacteroidia bacterium | reverse complement strand
GCGTAAACCACCCGGTAAATTCAGGAGGATCGTTGTACTCACTGCTTCTTTCCATCAAAACAACCACCGTGGTGGTTTTGCTCTTCTGGACCGAAAGAGAAACTGATTCGGAGACATAGCCGTTTTTCCTGGCAATCAGGTTGTATTCACCCACTTCAATGGTTTTGAAAATGAAGTAGCCGGAGCTGTCACTGGCTACCGATACTGTAGGTGGATTGGTGGTCAATATTACACCATTGAGGTTAAGCTCAGAGGTGAAATCCAAAATGGTTCCATCCAGGATACCTGTCTCATACACGTCCAGCTTGTCTTCATTGCATCCGTAGAAAAAAAGTGATAACACAAGGGTGCACAGCAGAAGAACGCAGGGTTCCAATCTAAACATCGGCAGCATAATCTCTATATAATATTAATACTCCTTCACCATATAAACTTCCCTTCGAAATCCACCTTAGGTGAGGCAGACACCCGGTGAATTTCTCTAAATATAGGCTCTCTAATATCGTGCCATGCCTATTACGGAAAGCTTGTTTTCATCGCCTCAAGACATAGTCCTGAATGCTGGTAATGTTCATTCCCTTTTCACCGGTTTGGGTGACTTTGTACCCAATTCCATTTCCGACCTGGATCTGGTTCAATTCATGACCCTCACCATCCTGGTAAATATGAAAGTCCATATCATTGCCCATCAGGAATTGCCGGACCATATTATCCTCTCCCGTCTGTATTACAGTGTTGATAATATCTTCTCCTGCATGAATTCCCAGGAAAGTGTTTCCCACTCCAACCTGGCTAATATCTGTTGCATTGCGTTTACCTGCCTGGACTAACATTGAATGATTTCCCATTCCCTCCTGATAGATGTTAACCAGGTTAGGATTATCAGCTCCTGAAAGTTGCAAAACAGTGGCCCGGTTCTGTTTGCCCATCTGTTGGAGGGTAATCCTATTCAAATCATTCATGTCCAACTGCTCTCTCAAAGCCTTATTTTCATCCAATTCGATCACGTCAATATTGGGATCCGAAGTAATCACAGGATCAGAACTCTGTCCAATCGCCACATTTGATATCATCAGAAATAAACAGCAAAAAGAAAGCAATGTAACTTTTACTGTTCTAACACCGAATTCCATTGTTATAAGTTTAAATGACTTCCGGTGAATGCGCACACCGGAAGATCATTTTATGAAAAATAAATCTATCTATATCGAAAGCAATTATTCATCTGCCTGAGAAATTGCTCTTAAATAATGATTAGTCTAAAGGATACCCCATACTCATTGGCGTCGTTGGAGATGCACCGTTGGTCTGCTCAACATAAGCTTCATTGTTACCCCCTAACTGAGATACAGTACTCACATTGTTTCCGCCATACTGCAATTGCGTGGAAACGTTACCACCTCCGATCTGGAGCGCACCTGCCCAGTTTCCAACGGCGCTTACACCATCATAATACTGGACCTGATAGGCCTTATTATCCTTTTTCAGGAAACCTAGTTCCTCCTGAACGATACCAGCAACGTTAGGCAGATCAAAGGGTATATTGGAGGGATCAGATGTTTTATCACTCAACTGCTCCTGTTTGGCGATACTCCTATCACTGCCCTGGATGATGCCAGCTATGTTCCAAACTCCAGCTTGATGTTGCTCAGCCTTGCTATCATCAGAATGGGATAATTGTACGATGGCTGCATACGATGAATAAGCGTTCCTATAATCCAAGTAAGCAGAATTGCCTTGCTTTTGAACGGCTGTACCATCATCACCCATCTGTAGCACAATGGCTACGTCTCGCATGCCTTTCTGGTGTTGCATGGACTCATTGCCATTGCCGGTCTGTAAAGCAAAAGCATCAAGGGTTCCGGGAAGGTCACGTCCATTATACTTATCGTGCTCCTGGTTCACTTCGGCATAGTTACCATTGCCAAGCTGATTTATCCAACTAAAGTTGAGATTTTCTTCAGTAGTCTGTAAATAAGCATTCTTCTGGATTACATTTACCGAATTAAACCAACCATCCTGGTTAGCAGTGGAGTTGTTCATGCTACCGGTTTGGACTACAGAGCTTTCTGCATTCCCAATCCCAAGAGTATTCACCGTACTCCAGTTGTAGGTCCCATCCTGGCTAACTGTAGCATGGTTAAAGCCTCCAACCTGATCGACATCTGAATAGTTAAGAGCCACTGGAATAATAGGCTCTGGCAACTGAGCAATCACAGTGCAAACAGGAAGAATTAATGCTAAAAGAAAAAACGTCTTTTTCATAATTTCCAATTTTAGATTAGTAAATAAATATTTAAAGATTTGCGCATTAAATTATTTTCCTAAATAAAAGTTTATTCCCAGCTTCACGGTCCAGTAAAAGTCGTTGTACCTTCCCTGATCTACCTGGTCAACGTTGTCGTTAAACAGCCAGTAATACCCTGCATTGATATCAAGTCCAGTCTTTTGAGAGAGCATGAATTCATAACCAATGGCGACATTTGCAAAGCCGTTGTTGCTTAGGGTTGTGCCTTCGGGTTTTTCTCCGAAAGGGTTCTCGCCAAGGTTCAGGAGGAATCCTCCTCCTGCCTCTATATATGGTGTGGATTTATAATCATTCATCATCCTGTACCTTAGATTTAATCTGGAGTACTGAACGTAAGTGCTGTAGTAGTCCCTTGTGGCAAGCTTTCCCAGGCCAATCCCAATATCGAAGGAGAATGAGGAATTCTGGAAGAAACCCAGGCTGAATTCGCCCATGGGTCCCAGTGCGCCCCGGGGATAATCTCCGTCGTAGGTCATGGTGCCTCCAGCCAGCCCCAATTTAAATCCCGAGCGGTAGGGGAGTGATTGAAATCCCAGGTAGTCGGTCTGAGCATTTTCCTCTTTTTCTTCCAGGTAATTCGATATGGCCCTGGTGCTCAGATCTTCAGTATCCTTAACTTGCCACAGATCGTCCAGGATGCCTTCAATGATAAGTGCATGAACTGCTTTGTCAATGGCTTCCTGTACTGCGATGCCTGCAGGTTCATTAAAGGTAAAACCCACTTCGGCTTCCAGCAACCTTTTGAGGGAAACGTAGCGGAATATACCGGCATCCACCTTTTGAGACAGTATGGTTTTGGAGGTGTGGACGGTTTTCAAAATACGTCCGTTGGAGGTGGAAATGGCTCTGAGGTAGATGGAGACCCGGTCCTCCCGGTACTGTCCATTGGCTCCGGCACCGAAATAGCGAAGTCCTGCTCCCCCGGTCATTACATTGGACTCGTAGGAGATGATACCTCCTTCAAGGATGATGCCTGCAAACAGCAAGGGGGGGAGGAGTTGGTTTTCATCCTGGGTTTCATCCTGTGCAGTATAAGCGGCCCTGCTTGATCGGATAATTTTCCGTTCATTCAGCAGATTGCTGAGGCCTTCCCTTTCAATGGGCATAAACCAACCCGATTCTTCCAATGATTCAAGCAAAATGGAAGTGGCACCCTGGGTAACAGCAGTGGACCAGTTGGCCCCAATCTCTGAAGGCTTGTATTGTCCTGTCTGATCGCGGAATTTATAAACAGCCACCACCACTGGTTCTATTGGTTCAGGTAACAAATCAGTCTCCGCAGATGCTTTGGAAGTGGCACCGAGCCTTGCATCTGAGGTTTTCATGGGCTGTTTCATCATGGGTGCACATGCAAACTGTAAGAGCAGTACACCAAGGAAGAGCAGATATGTAAGGTTTTTCTTCATTGCTAATAATAGGGTACAATCACAGTGGTTTCACTTCCTGTAAATATATCTATGATCCGGACCTGCATGCCTTCTGTAATGGGTGACACATCTATTTCATAGGAGCCGAACTGGTAAAACCCCTCTGTGAGGCCATCTTCCCCGAATTGATTCTGGTACAGTTCACGGGTGATTTCGTTGAGCACCTGGCGGTTCAGGTCTTCCTGAAAATTAGCAAGAGGGTCGTCCTGAGCGAATGGGTCCTCCTGAGGTTCTTCAAAGAAATTCTGAGCTTCCGCCTGTCCAAGCAGCCAACCGTAGTTGTAAGGATTTCCACCAAAGGCAGGATTAGTGGGAGTATACACAAAGTCTTGTGCCAGGCTTGAAACCTGGAATATCCCGATTAATACAACAATGCAAACCAACAGTTTTTTCATGCCTGTGGTAGTTTAAATTTAAAATATGCCTGTGCCTGACTGATCATCGCTTTGTAGTTGTAACTGAATTTCCTGGTAGTTCAATAAATATTGTCCTGCTAAGCCCACTGTATACTCTGCCAACATCTCGATCATCTCCTGGTTGGGTCTCACAAATTGTTTCAGTATCTCCTGATCATCTATCAAAACCGTGATTTGGGTTCCCATACCTGGCATGGGCTTCTCTTGAATGGAAATGGAGAAGTCCTTGATCTGGGTTGGATTGCTCCAGCTGTTAAAGAAAAGTTCATAAAAGTCTCGCCCCACCTTGGTAATGGTTTCATCGAAAATCATCTCGCCAATCTCCAT
>SPBY01000411.1 GCA_004525825.1 Bacteroidia bacterium | reverse complement strand
GGGGTAAGAGGTTAAAAATTACTTCGGTCGGTTAGTCATAGGTATAATAACAAATATCCGTTGATTTTGGTCTATTTCCCAATATCTCATTGAAAAAATCGGGGTAATTTAGAAACCTTAAAAATAAATCCATTCTAAACCTGTGCTGTTTCAATTTATTATTAATTTCAAATGCAAATGTTTCTCATGATGATTGGAAAGGCATTCAGGTTCTATTACAATGGATTCAGGAGCATGACCTGGGGCCGGAAGCTATGGAGGATTATCCTGATCAAACTGTTTATCATGTTTGCCGTACTACGGCTCTTTTTCTTTCCCGATCTCCTGAAGCGTGATTTCAATAGCGATGAAGAGCGGGCCAATCATGTACTGGAGCAAATAACTCATCCCTAAATCTATGCTAGAATCAATTGATATGTCACTGGTTGACTGGTCGCGGGGACAATTTGCCCTCACAGCCATGTTTCACTGGATCTTTGTGCCCCTCACCCTCGGGCTATCCTTCCTGGTAGCTTTTATGCATACCATTTATGTGCGCACCGGTGACCCGGAGTGGAAGCGGATCACAAAATTCTGGATGAAACTGTTCGGCATCAACTTTGCCATCGGGGTCTCCACCGGGATCATCCTGGAGTTTGAGTTCGGAACCAACTGGTCCAATTACTCCTGGTTTGTGGGGGACATCTTCGGGGCACCCCTGGCCGTGGAAGCGATCCTGGCCTTTTTCCTGGAGTCCACCTTCATTGCCATCATGTTCTTCGGATGGAACAAGGTGAGCAAGCGCTTCCACCTGGCAGCTTCCTGGCTCACGGCTTTCGGTGCCAGCCTTTCAGCCGTCTGGATCCTGGTGGCCAATGCCTGGATGCAGCATCCTGTGGGAACCCTCTTCAATCCCGATCTGGCCCGCAACGAGATGACCAGCTTCTCTGAGGTGATCTTCTCCCAGGTGGCTGTAAACAAGTTTTTGCACACCATCAGTTCAAGCTTTTTGCTGGCTTCGATCTTTGTGATCGCCATCAGTGCCTGGTTCCTGTTGAGGAAACGGGAGGTGCTGTTTGCCAAAAGAAGCACCTTGATTGCCTCTGTTTTCGGGCTGATCACCGCCATAGCCACCATTGGCACCGGCGATACCTCCGCGAGGATTGTGGCCAGGAACCAGCCCATGAAATTTGCCTCCATGGAAGCCCTCTACGAAGGACAGACCCATGCTCCCCTGGTGGCCATTGGTGCCATGCGGACCGATAGCACCAGCTATGACAATCCGCAGGAGGAATTCATTTTTAAATTTGAGATTCCCAACGCCCTCTCCTACATGGTCTTTCTGACACCCAGCGGTTTTGTGCCAGGCATCACCGACCTGGTGTATGGAAACAAGGAGCGGGGCATCCTCTCCTACGAGGAGAAAGTGAAGCGGGGGGCCGTGGCCATACAAACCCTTAGAGAGCTAAAAAGGGCCAAAGAGCGCGGTGATGAAGTCCTATATTCGGCCCTGAAGGAGAAGTTCTCTGACCCGGTCTGGCTGGATACCTACTTCAGTAACTTTGGTTACGGATATTACAAGGATCGCAAGCTGACCGAGCTGATTCCCAATGTAAAACTGAGCTTCTATACCTTCCATGTGATGGTGATACTTGGGATGCACTTTCTGATCCTGTCGGGCATTGTGCTGTGGCTCAGTTTGATGAACCGCTGGGGGAAGCATAAATGGCTCCTTTGGGTCGCCCTGATTACCCTTCCCCTGCCCTGGATCGCCAGCCAGGCTGGCTGGGTGCTGGCCGAAATGGGCCGTCAACCCTGGGTAGTATATGAACTAATGCCCACACTCTCGGCAGTTTCGCGCTTAAAGCCTGGTGCGGTCCAGTTGACCTTCTGGATCTTCCTGGCTACTTTTACAGCACTCTTTATCGCTGAGATAAAAATCCTGACCACACAGATTAAAAAAGGACCGGGAGGAAAATAGCCATGTTTGGAAATCTTACACATTTAGCGCTGCAACAATACTGGTTCATCATCGTATCTCTCCTGGGTGCCATACTGGTGTTCCTGTTCTTTGTACAGGGAGGACAAACCTTCCTGAGCCGCATTGGAAAATCCGAATCGGAACGAACCATCCTTGTGAACACCCTGGGTCGGAAATGGGAATTCACCTTTACCACCCTGGTCACCTTTGGAGGCGCTTTCTTTGCTTCATTTCCACTCTTCTATGCCACCAGTTTTGGGGGAGCCTACTGGGTGTGGATGGCCATTCTGTTCGCATTTGTGATTCAGGCGGTTTCCTATGAATTCAGGACCAAGGCAGGTAATTTCCTGGGCAAGAGAACTTACGAGAGTTTTCTCTTCATCAACGGACTGGTGGGTACCCTGTTTGTGGGAGTGGCGCTGGCCACTTTTTTTTCCGGATCGCCCTTTACCCTGGATGAAATGAACGGCGTTCACTGGGCTACGGGGGCACACGGGCTGGAAGCGGTCTTGAGCTTATTCAACCTGTCGCTGGGTTTGGCTGTCTTCTTCCTGGCCAGGGTGCTGGGATTGCTTTATTTCATGAACACCATCGACAACGCAAACATCCTGGCGCGGTCGAGGAAGGAACTGCTCTACAATTCGATTCCCTTTGTCTTCTTTTTCCTGGTTTTTGCGGTCCAGCTCATGTTGCGGGAAGGTTTTGCCGTACATCCGGAAACCGGAAAAATCTCTATGGAGCCTTACAAGTATCTTCATAACCTGCTGGCCATGCCTGTGGTACTGGGAATGTTCCTGGCAGGGGTGCTGGCAGTACTGGGAGGCATCCTCCTTTCGCTGCTCAGGGAGACCAGCGCAGGGATCTGGTTCTCTGGTCCGGGTACAATCATGGTGGTCTTTTCGCTCTTTTTACTGGCCGGACTTAACAACACCGCCTTCTATCCCTCGACCTATGACCTGCAGAGCTCTCTGACCATTCAGAATGCCTCCTCGAGCCACTACACCCTGGTGGCCATGAGCTGGATTTCCCTGTTTATCCCCCTTGTCCTGGCATACATTGTATTTGCCTGGCGAGCTTTGAACAAGAAAAAAATTGATGAGAAAGAGATGGAGGAAGAACCCCATGTCTACTAAAGCGCTAACTTTATACTTTTTACTTTCACCTTTTAACTATGTACATTGGAGCAATCATAGGATATCTTAGCTGGCCTTTCATGATCCTGGTCTCTTACCTGGCGGTGCGCTGGGCTCTGAGAATCTTTGAAAGAAAGGCAGAGGCCAACAAAGACATATGAAACGACATATTCCCAACCTGCTGACGCTGCTGAACCTGGCCTGTGGTACAGCTGCCTTTGTACTGACCCTGGAAGGACAGTGGCGATGGGCTGTCTATCTGATTTTGATTGCCTCGGTCCTTGATTTCCTGGATGGTTTTGCAGCACGCATTCTGAATGCATACAGTGAAACCGGGAAGCAACTTGATTCACTGGCCGATATGGTCACCTTCGGGGTGCTGCCCGCTGCCTTCATCTACACCATATTCAAGGCCCTCTTCCTGAACCGGGCCGAAGGGATCATCCCCTTCCATGACAGCCTGCAATGGGTGGTGCTTGCATCGGTGGCCATCGTACCTGCCCTCTCGGCCATCCGCCTGGCCAGGTACAACACGAATACTGGTGACGGCGCTTTCTTTTACGGCCTTCCCACCCCGGCGCATGCGCTTTTCTGGACCGGCATCTTCTGGCAGTTTATGGAGAGCGGCACCCTTTTCGGTACCCCCCTGAACCTCTTTTTCCTCTGGGCCATTATGCTGATCATGGCCTTCCACATGATCCTCCCTGTTCCCATG
>SPBY01000100.1 GCA_004525825.1 Bacteroidia bacterium | reverse complement strand
TACCATCCAGGGAAATAGCCTGAACACTGAAGAGCTGATCTCAAAATTTCAACATGCAGGGTATTATGCCCGATTGTATAATGAAATCAAACCAATACAAATTCAGGAGATTAAACCCGCGCTTACCGCCTTTTGGAGAAACACAATTCACTGGAAGAGGACCTCATTCAACACTTTAAACTGTCTGATTGGATGCACCATAGGAGATTTCGGTATGATCCTTTTTCTTCAAGCCAATTATCCGGGAACTCCGATGTATCTTCAAATGATCCTGGCTACTATTGCCGGACTAATTACCTCCGTAGCTCTGGAATCAACCATTCTCAGAGTAGGAGAGAAGTTTAACTGGTCACTGGCATTAAAAACGGCATTTTCAATGTCTTTCATTTCTATGATTGGAATGGAGATAGCCATGAATGCCAGCGATTTCATGATTACAGGAGGTAAGGCTGCCTTTAACACAGCTGGATATTGGCTTGCCTCGATACCTGCGATGTTTGCAGGATTCCTGTTTCCACTGCCATACAACTATTTTACACTACAAAAGCATGGGAAATCATGTCATTAAGCACCAAAATTATATAACTAATATCCATCAGCGTGTAAACAATTTCTTAGATTTTATTGTTTTATTTGTACTTTGTCAGCGTTAAATGCATGTTTAGAAAGGTTATACATATCATCATTGCTTGTTTTATCCTGGTATCTACCACGGGATTTACCATCTCTTTGCATTATTGTCATGACAAGATTTATGACCTGGCTTTGTTCTCTCCGGCTCACAGTTGTTGCGAAGCAGGCAGCAAGTCACAATGTCATGCTTCCGGAGACATGGACCCTGCAAATCACTGCGAAGATGAATCCATTGTGGTGGAATCCACCGACGATTATATAGGATCGTCCTTTACCGTTGATTTAGAGAATACCCTCAGCATTGATCTGCTTCTTACGGTACATGTAATTTTTCAAGTACAGGGTGCGGAAGATGAAATCTTAATAGAGCCGCCCTGGCACAAGGAACCACCACTCTATCAAGAGGTGGTTCTCTCCGAAATCCAGTCTTACCTGATTTAGCTTCTCCAAGGGGTTCCTTTAGATCATTGCATTACTCTGCGATGAACCCATATCCTATTGTTCCCCTCTTATCCTCGAAGCTTAAAAATCAAACAAGACCAAAACCATTCAGATTATGTTAAATAGAATTATCAGGTTCTTCCTGGAGAACAGACTGGTGACCATTCTAATGCTACTGATTTTCATCGGATGGGGTATCGCTTCTGCACCCTTCGATTGGGAAACCGGCATGTTCCCCAGGGATCCGGTACCCGTGGATGCCATTCCAGACATTGGAGAGAATCAACAAATTGTATATACCGAATGGCCTGGTCGGTCACCACAGGATATTGAAGATCAGATATCATATCCCCTGACTACCTCCCTGCTGGGCATTCCTGGAATAAAAACCATCCGAAGCAACTCCATTTTCGGAATATCCAGCATCTATCTCATTTTTGAAGATGATGTGGAGTTCTACTGGAGCCGGACCCGCGTACTGGAAAAATTAAATTCCCTGCCTGCAGGAACCCTGCCCGATGATGTAAATCCCACGCTGGGTCCAGATGCCACAGCCCTTGGACAAATCTACTGGTACACCCTGGAAGGCCGCGACAAGGATGGAAACCCGGCAGGAGGCTGGGATCCGCATGAATTACGCACCATCCAGGATTTTTATGTCCGCTACTCCCTGACAGCAGCAGAAGGCGTGTCTGAAGTGGCCTCTATCGGTGGATTTGTAAAAGAATACCAGGTGGATATAGATCCCAATGCCATGAAGGCCCATGGAGTGAATATATCCCAGATCATGGCTGCGATCAAAAACAGCAACCTGGATATTGGTGCACGTACCATTGAGTTTAACCGGGTTGAGTACCTGGTTCGCGCCCTCGGGTATATCACCAACCTGGAGGATCTGGAGAAAAGTGTGGTGGCTGTCAACGACAATGTCCCCATCCGTTTGAAAGACGTAGCCAGGGTAAATTATGGGCCTGCCACCCGCAGAGGGGGCTTGGACAAAGGAGGTGCTGAAGCAGTGGGTGGAGTGGTGGTGGCCCGGTATGGAGCCAATCCCTTACAAACCATCGACAATGTAAAGGCCAAGATTGCTGAGATCGCGCCCGGTTTGCCCTCAAAGACACTGGAGGATGGGACCGAATCACGGGTCACCATCGTGTCATTTTACGACCGGACAGGCTTGATCTATGAAACCCTGGGTACCCTGGAAGAAGCCATCTCGCTGGAACTGCTCATCAGCATCCTGGTGGTGATCGTACTCATGCTCAATCTGCGTGCATCTTTCCTGATTTCCAGCCTGTTGCCACTGGGAGTCCTGATTGCCTTTATCACTATGCGGCAATTCGGGGTGGACGCAAATATTGTGGCACTTTCAGGGATTGCCATTTCCATTGGAGTCATGGTGGATGTGGGGGTGGTATTTACCGAAAACATTGTCCGGCATCTGGAAATGCCGGACAATATAGCAGCCCGGGGAAAGAGGTTGCTGAATGTAATATACGAAGCCACCGTGGAAGTCGCAGGGGCAGTCATCACCGCTCTGACCACCACCATTGTCAGTTTCCTGCCGGTATTTGCCATGCAGGCCGCGGAGGGCAAATTATTCAAACCCCTTGCCTTTACCAAGACCTTTACCATGTTGGCAGCTTTGCTCATTGGCCTGGTGATCATTCCTAGCCTTGCCCACATGGTTTTTTCCATTCGTTTCGACAAGCTTAAGTACAAGAAGATCTTAAACCTGGCTTTGGCCGTAAGTGGTCTGGTTCTGTCGTTTGCGACTGGATACTATATAGCGCTTGCGCTTACGTTTTACGGACTGAACGGGTATTTCAGCGACAGGTGGCCCGAAACAAAAAAATCGTGGGCAAACATTCTCAACATTGCCATCACGGTTGTCATCATCGTATTCTTTCTTACCAAGGCATGGATGCCCCTGGGTGCAAAGAACTCACTGTTTGTCAATTTCTTGTTCGTCATTGTGATTGTGGGAGTGGTCCTGGGAATGCTCTCAACGGTGGTAGCATTCTATCCGAGAATCCTGAAATGGGCACTGAACAACAAGTGGAAATTCTTAGTCACCCCGGTTCTCATCGTTCTGTTTGGGATCATTGCCTGGCAAGGATTCAATACGATATTCGGATTTATGCCCGAATTTGTCAGGAAGACTTCCGCTTACCAGAAATTGGAGACATCCATTCCGGGCATGGGAAAGGAGTTTATGCCCTCGCTGGATGAAGGATCTTTTCTGCTGATGCCAACCACCATGCCTCATTCAGGCATCCAGGAGAACCTGGAAGTGATCAGGATTCTGGATAAAAGGGTCAATGCCATTCCTGAGGTAGAGAGTGTGGTCGGTAAATGGGGTCGGGTAAGTTCCGCCCTTGATCCGGCTCCCACATCGATGTACGAAAACCTAATTAATTACAGATCTGAATATATCCTTAACGAAAAGGGGCACCGTATGCGATTTAAGGTAAATAAGCAGGGTGCTTTTGAGCTGAAAGACGGAAGTACTTACAGCCCTGGTGAGGAGGAATTCCGGATAATTGAAAAAGAAAAACTCCTTGATGACGAAAAGGGAGAATACTTCCGCCAATGGAGGGATGAAATTAACTCACCCAATGACATCTGGGAGGAGATTATCCGCCAGGCATCTGTTCCGGGCTTGACTTCAGCTCCTAAACTACAACCCATTGCCACCAGGCTGGTCATGCTTCAAACCGGTATGCGGGCCCCTATGGGTATAAAGGTGTTTGGACCCGACCTGGAGACTATAGAAAAAGTGGGACTTGAAATAGAACAGCATTTGAAGCAGGTAGAGGGTGTTTCACCCATGTCAGTCTTTGCAGACCGTGTGGTGGGCAAACCCTATCTCGAAATGGAGATTGACAGAGACGCCATCGCACGCTATGGTTTGACCATCCAAAACCTTCAAAACACCCTTAGTAGTGCTGTGGGTGGGATGAAGCTTACAACCACGGTGGAAGGTAGGGAAAGGTTTCCGGTCCGGATGCGGTATGCCCGAGAGTTCAGGGATAATCCTGAGGACTTGAAAAAAATCCTGATCCCAACCCCAACCGGAGCTCAGATACCACTGGGAGAGCTGGTCACCCTGAATTATGTCCGTGGACCACAAATGATAAAAAGTGAGAATACCTTCCTGGTCGGTTATGTAATTTTTGATAAGAAAGAGGGCTACGCTGAAGTGGATGTGGTCGAAAATGCCCAGAACTATTTGAACGGACTTTTGGAATCGGGCGATTTCGAGTTGCCTGCCGGAGTGAGTTTTATATTTACGGGAAACTACGAAAACCAGACCCGGGCCGCCAGGCGACTTCTGATCGTGGTACCGATCTCTCTTATTCTGATCTTCCTGATCCTTTATTTCCAGTTCAAGTCAGTGGCTTCTACTTCGCTGGTCTTTACAGGCATTATTGTTGCTTTATCAGGAGGATTTCTGATGCTCTGGCTATACGGCCAGCCCTGGTTTCTGAATGGAAGCGTGGCAGGGATTGGTCTGAGGGACCTGTTTCAGGTGCACACCATCAATTTGAGTGTTGCGGTGTGGGTTGGATTTATTGCCCTGTTCGGAGTAGCCACTGACGATGGAGTGCTTATCAGCACTTACATTAAACAGCTCATGGAAAAAAATAATCCGAAATCCGTAAAAGAGCTACGGGCTATTATTCTGGAGGCTGGTTCAAAAAGGGTAAGGCCTGCGATGATGACCACTGCAACCACGATCATTGCGCTTATACCCGTACTTACTTCCACCGGAAAGGGTGCCGATATCATGGTCCCAATGGCCATTCCACTTTTTGGAGGGATGACCATCGAGGTGCTGACCATGTTTATGGTTCCGGTACTTTACAGAATGTGGCAGGAGGGCAAGATAAAACGTGAATTAAAAAAACTTAATGCCTAAAATCATGAAGAGATATAGATATATTTTCGGATTGTCCTTCTTGCTGATTTCTGCATCGCTTGTTGCGCAACAGGAATTGGAAAGCTATTTGCAAACGGCAGCAGAAAACAATCCCGGATTAAAGGCGAAGTTCAATGATTACCTGGCTGCCCTGGAGGTGGCTCCTCAGGTCAGGGCATTGCCAGATCCGACCCTGGCCTTTGGCTATTTCATCAGTCCGGTGGAAACCGGGTGGGACCTCAGCAATTCAAGATTTCAGCTTCGCAGATGTTTCCCTGGTTTGGGACCCTTGAAGCAAAAGAGAATGTGGCCATACAATCAGCCAAAGCCAAATATGAGGTATTTCTCGAAGCAAAATCAAAGTTGTTCAACGAGGTCAGGTCCACCTACTTCAATGTCTATTTTAACCTAAGAGCCATTGACATCACCAGGGAAAACCTGATCCTCCTGAATACTTTTCAAAAGTTGGCCAACATCAAAGTTGAAGCCGGAAAGGTAAGCGCTGTGGATGAGTACCGGATTGAGATGGAGATCGGTGACCTGGAAAATCAGCTGGCCCTGCTGGTGGATAAGCAATATGTTCTGGAAGTCATGTTCAATAATCTTCTGAATGTCGACAAGCAGCAGAAGGTGATTACACCTGATATCCTCTGGACCGATGACCTTGTACTTGGAAAACAACAGGTATTAGATTCCATTGAGTCCAATAATCACCAACTTCTGGTCCTGTCTATGCAGCAGGAGGCATTAAGCTTCAGGAAGGAATTGACCGAAAAACTGGGCAAACCAAACTTCTCAGTTGGATTGGACTATACTTTTGTGGGTCAGGGAACCAATAATATGGCAGGTACTGACGCTTTTGTGTTCCCTATGGTTGGGATTACCATTCCATTGTACCGAAACAAATATAAAGCCATGGTGAATGAGGTAATGTACCTGCAGGAAGCCAAGGAAAGCGAACAAACTGACAAGGTGAACCTCCTGGAAACAATTTTAGAAAATACATGGAAAGATTATCTGGATGCTGACCGAAGAATCCGTTTATATGTTTCACAATTGGAACTTGCAGATCAATCTCTGAATATACTCGAAACAGAATATGCAACGGGTAGTAAAAATTTTGAGGAAATACTCAGAATGGAACGAAAGGTACTCACCTATGGTCTGGAACTTGAAATGGCCAGATCCGACAAGCAGGCAGCCATATCATTTATCAACTATTTAATGGGACAATAATCATGAAAAATATAATCAGAAATATCAGAGAGAATTACAAATTGGTTCTTGGGGTACTTATCGCCGGTCTATTTCTCGGGTGGTTGTTTTTTCACCCGTCGAAGGATGAAAAGGCTGGTGAGAATCAAATTGAAAGTCACGAGGGGAATGATCATTCAGCCGATCAAGCAACTATCTGGACATGCTCCATGCATCCTCAAATAAAACAGGATAAACCAGGCCAATGCCCGATTTGCGCCATGGATCTGATTCCGCTAAATACCATGCAGTCTGCTGGAGATGAGGTGGATCCCAACGAAATCGTTTTGTCGGAATCGGCAAGCAAACTGGCTGATATTCAAACCATGAAGGTGTCAAAAGGGACACCTCAAAAGACAGTGTATCTGCAGGGCAAGGTGCAGGCCGATGAAAGAAATATCGCAGAGCTCACGGCACGGTTCGGGGGGCGGATAGAAAAGCTGTTTGTGAATTTCACAGGTCAGAATGTGCGCCAGGGAGAAAAGCTGGCTACCCTGTATTCCCCCGACCTGATTACAGCCCAGCGGGAACTGCTCGAAGCTGTTTCATTTAAGGAAAGTCGTCCATCCTTTTATACTTCTGTCAGGGCAAAACTCCTTTTGTGGGATCTCTCGGACGATCAAATTGCTGCCATCGAGGAAAAAGGTGAACCCTTGCTCTATTTTGATGTGCTTTCACCCATCTCCGGAACCGTCATGAAGCGACACGTGGCACTGGGAGACTATGTGAAGGAAGGATCCGCCCTATTCCAGGTGACCGATTTAAAGAAAGTCTGGGTGATGTTTGATGCCTATGAAAGTGACTTGCCCTGGATAAAGATAGGAGACCACGTAGGATTAAGTATTCCGTCGATCCCAGGAAAGGAATATGAAGGGAAGGTGGCATACATTGATCCGTATATAGATGCAAAGACCCGGATTGCCAAGGTGAGGATCGAATTAAGCAATTCTGGATTGACCCTTAAACCGGAGATGTTTGCCAATGGGGTACTACATTCTAACATTGCCGAATCTTCCGATAGGCTGCTTATTCCAAAATCCTCCATCCTGTGGACAGGGAAAAGGGCGGTGGTGTATGTGAAAGTAGCCGAACGAGAATCCCCTTCCTTCCTCTATCGTGAAATCACTTTGGGTCCTGAGGCCGGAAACTTTTATGTAGTCGCTGATGGTTTAATGGAAGGAGAGATCATTGCTGTAAATGGTGTGTTCAAGATTGATGCTGCGGCTCAGCTGGAAGGCAAACCAAGTATGATGAACCCGGGTGGAGGCAGAGTATCGCAAGGGCACGATCATGGATCGATGGGTGCCGGAGAAGCAAGCGGTGAAGTGGATCACTCAGAGCATCAAGCCGGGGAAGCTGACAAGTCCGTGGTAAAAGTCAGCACTGTATTCAAGGAGCAGCTCCAGAAGGTATATGACTCCTATATCCTGATGACGGAAGCTTTTGTTGCCACTAACGCCGAACAGGTGAGCATACATGCCTATAAAGTAAAATCAGGACTTCAGAAAGTGGATATGGCTTTGCTTCAGGGTGAAGCTCACATGGAGTGGATGAGGCAACTTGGAAAATTGAATGAAACCATTGACCAGATAGCCAGCAGCAGGCTTATCTCTGATCAGAGACTGGTCTATGCCGAGTTCAACAACACATTCTATAAGAGCCTCAAATCTTTTGGTCTGGATCGGGGCACTACCTATTATCAATACTGTCCCATGGCCAATGGGGATGTCGGGGCCTACTGGTTCAGCAACAAAAAGGATATTGAAAATCCCTATTTCGGCGATGAGATGCTGAAGTGCGGTGAAACAAAGGAGACACTGGAATTTTAAAAAAGAAAAAGTACATAAAACAAGAGAAAATGAGAAAGATGAGAAAGAGCATGATTGCAACTGGTTTAGCACTGGCTGTTGCATTGACGGGATTTACATCCTGTGAGAAAACAGGGGATAAGACAAGCAATGGGATCGAGGGGGTCTATATCGGTACATTTTCGATTTCAAATTCCCTAAAATCTGCGCCATTGGAAGACATGAGGGTGGATCACGGAACAAGCGTGGTAACTTTGATGGGAGATCATCAAATTGAGGTCCATTGCTTCGGGGAAGATATCGACTCTACCCTGATGTTAGACTATTATGAGCACAACGACAGTATTATGGTTTGCCTTACTGGTGATGATTTCACCAATATATACGGCCATATGTTAGGGGAAGGACATATGTCCGGCGGAATGATGGGAGACAAAAACGAAGGAGATAGCGATTGGATGCATCACATGGATGACGAACACGCTGCAGGGGATGAACACTTTGGAGGATTTGATCTGGAGGAAGGATCCTTTACCTACTCCTTAAAAATGATTGAGGGATCTTCTCCTTAATATTTGAAATTTCATGGAGTTAAAGAATAAATATATAATTAGAAACCAAAAAAACGTAGCGTTATGAAAACAAGAATTTTAAGTTTAGCAATGGTATTGGGATTGAGTACTCTGTCCCTTCTGGCACAAACCTTGAAAACGGAAAAATTTGAAGTGGCCGGCAATTGCGGCATGTGTAAAACCCGTATTGAAAAAGCTGCCAAT
>SPBY01000102.1 GCA_004525825.1 Bacteroidia bacterium | reverse complement strand
TCCTTCTTTAGGCGGTTCTTCGGAAACATTGAAACCAGCTTGGTGGAAAAGTATTTCTCGCCGAAACAGGGCATCAGCAATAGCGTATTTGGTCCCCGGTCGATATGCATCCTTTGTGGCACCTCCACCACCCCGGTGGCTGTATCTTTCAGAGCCTGCTCCATGGCAAGAACCCACTTCTCAATGGGGGCTGCTTTACCAATGGTTTTGCTGTCAATCAGTTTCATAATTCATTTTAGACCACCTGAAGTTAACAGGATTTTATGTGATAAAAAAAACAAAGCCTCCCAATAATGAGAGGCTTTGTACCCGGAGCCGGAATCGAACCGGCACGGCCATTACTGGCCACTGGATTTTAAGTCCAGCGCGTCTACCAATTCCGCCATCCGGGCGCTAATGAGGTAGTTGCTATCAGTATGTCATTTACAGTTCTACGCGAACTGCTGCTATCAATCTTTGGATGGCGGAATTTGCCTTCACTCAAGCTGGCTCCTCCCTAAAATGCTCCACCGGAGCATTTCTTAACAGTCGGCCCTGCCATCCGGACGCTAATGAGGTAGTTGCTGAAATCAGTAGCGATGCAAATTTAGCTAAAAAGCTTTAAACTGTTTTCAAGTCCATAAAAAAGGGTGACCTCTCGGACACCCTCTTCTCCTTTTGAGCGGGAAACGGGACTCGGACCCGCGACCCCGACCTTGGCAAGGTCGTGCTCTACCAACTGAGCTATTCCCGCAAATGGATTGCAAATATAGTACGCAAAAATCAATCCTGCAAACCCTTTTCCTCAAATTTTCCTTTCAAAACAGATTTAAAGAGCTGATTATAATCCGGATAGCTTCTTAATCTCGTTCAACTTGTTGAGTGCCTCAACGGGGGTGAGATTGTCGATGTCCAATCCCGCTATTTGGTCGCGTATCTGTTTGAGAACGGGATCGTCAAGCTGGAAGAAGCTCATCTGCAGCCCCTCCCTGCCACCGGCAAGTTCCCCCACCGGTTTACTTAGGTTTTTCTCACCACCGGTCCTTTCCAGCTCTTTCAGAATTTCATTGGCCCGCTTCACCACGCTTTTGGGCATGCCTGCCATCTGAGCCACATGGATTCCAAAGCTGTGTTCGCTTCCCCCGGGAACCAGCTTCCTGAGGAAGATCACCCTATCGTCCAGTTCCTTGATGGAAACATTGTAGTTTCGGACCCTGGGAAATGAGGCCGCCATCTCATTGAGTTCGTGATAGTGAGTGGCAAAAAGGGTTTTTGCCCTTCCTTCCGGGTTTTCATGAATATACTCCACCATGGCCCAGGCGATGGATATCCCGTCATAGGTACTGGTTCCGCGACCAATCTCATCCAGGATCACCAGACTTCGTTCTGAAAGATTGTTCAGAATGCTTGCCGCCTCCAGCATTTCCACCATGAAGGTTGATTCGCCCAGGGAGATGTTGTCCGAAGCGCCCACACGGGTAAAAATCTTATCCACCCAGCCGATGGTGGCCGATTGTGCAGGGACAAAACTGCCCACCTGGGCCATTAGGGTAATCAGTGCTGTCTGTCGCAAAAAGGCCGATTTACCCGACATATTCGGACCGGTCAGAATGACAATTTGCTGCTCCTGGTCATCCAGGCTGACACTATTGGACACATACACCTCATCGGCAGGAAGCTGCTTTTCTATAACAGGATGTCTTCCCTCCAGGATGTCAATGGTGGTGGACTCGTTTACTTCCGGGCGGCAATAATTGTTTGCCAGGGCCGATACCGCAAATGAGAGCAGACAATCGAGGCGTGCCACCAGGGATGCGTTTAATTGAATCGCCTCCACCCAGGCCGAAATGTCCGAAACCAGTTCCTGAAAAAGCCTTGCTTCCAGGGCCAGGATCTTCTCTTCGGCCCCCAGGATCTTCTCCTCGTAGCTTTTCAGTTCCTCTGTAATATAGCGCTCCGCGCTTACCAGGGTTTGCTTCCTGATCCACTCTTCCGGAACCTTGTCTTTATGGGTATTTCTGACTTCAATGTAGTACCCGAATACATTATTAAAACTTATTTTCAGGCTGGTGATACCGGTCCGTTCCATTTCCCGCTGCTGCAACCCTATCAGGTAATCCTTCCCTGAGTGCATGATCTGCCTCAGCTCATCCAGTTCGTCGGAGACTCCGCTTGCCATCACTCCACCCTTGTTGATCATGGCGGGAGGTTCAGCCTCGATCTCCTTTTCAATACGCTCCTTCACTTCGGAACAGGGATCCAGCTGAGCCGCCAGTCGCTGAAGCGACTCATCATGCGATTCTTCACACCGTTCTTTCAATGGGGCAATGGCGACAAGAGCATTTTTCAGCTGAACCAATTCCCTGGGACTTACCCTGCCCACGGCAACTTTCGAGATGATTCTTTCCAGGTCACCTACTTTCCGGATCTGCTCGTCCAGGAACTCCCTGAAATCCTCTTCCTGGCAAATGTGGTCCACCATGTTGTGCCTTTCGCGAATCAGCAATACGTCCTTCAGTGGCAAGGACAGCCATCGCTTAAGCAACCTGGAACCCATGGGGGTCGATGTACGGTCTATCACATCCAGGAGGGTATGGGCCCCTTCGTAGATCGATTGAAAGATCTCAAGGTTCCTGATGGTAAAGCGGTCAAGCCATACGTAGTGATCCTGTTCAATCCGCGACAGGCTGGTGATATGTCCGGTGCGGGAATGCTGGGTCAGATCCAGGTACTGCAAAATGGCTCCGCTGGCAATGATGCCATGGTTCAAGTTGTGCACTCCAAAGCCCTTGAGGTTCTGAGTGCCAAACTGCTTCTGAAGCTTATCCCTGGCATTATCCTCGGTGTAGACCCACTCGTCGAGCAAAAAGGTGTAGAATCCCTCCCCAAAGGCCTCCTGGAACTGATCTCGATGACTCTTCTGGACAAGTACCTCTTTGGGCTTGAAACTGCTTAATAACTTGTCTATGAAAGCCGCATCTCCCTGGGAAGTCATGAATTCACCGGTGGATATATCCAGGAAAGCAATTCCCATGACCCTGTGATCCATATAGACACTGGCCAGAAAATTGTTTTCCCGGTTGTCCAGCACATTTTCATTGAAAGTCACCCCGGGAGTAACCAGTTCTGTGATTCCACGCTTCACAATCTTCTTGGTAAGCTTGGGATCCTCCAGTTGCTCGCAGATGGCCACGCGCTGGCCGGCCCTGACGAGCTTTGGCAGGTAGTTGTCAAGAGCATGGTGGGGGAAGCCCGCCAGTTCCACCGAGGAAGCTGCTCCGTTGGCCCTTTTGGTGAGGGTAATGCCCAGTATGCCTGAAGCACGTATGGCATCCTCCCCGAATGTCTCATAAAAATCTCCTACCCTGAATAGCAATACCGCATCCGGATGCTGCGCCTTCACAGCATAGTATTGCTTCATAAGCGGAGTTTCAACGATATGTAAGGGTGTGGTCAAAATCAGTGAATTGCAACTCAAAAATAAAGCTTATGTAAGGATTATCGAAGCTTTGTTGAAAAGTAAGCGCTTTTATTTTTCTGGTTTTTTTAGTCACCTGACCGAATGAGGACAAAATAACAGAGGCCGCCCTGTTGAGGCAGCCTCCATTTAATGTAATCCTTAAAGTTTTTACAGGTTGATGTCCACCCCAACTGCAACGATTGTGGTGTTTTTTCCATAGGTATCGGCAAAAGGTACCGCCTGTGGAAAGCCTGAGGGGGTATAGGTCTGTGCCTTGCTGTAGTCATCATACATGACAAAGGCTACACCGGCATTGATGGTTATTTTTTCGCCCACGTCAACAAATACACCAGCACCCACAGTCTGGCTCTTAAGCCCCTGGTCAAAATCCGACTGATAATTTTCGCTTACTCCATTGTTACCGCCTGAATATCCGGCGCTGATGCCCAGGATGCCCAGCAGCTTATATTCAAGAGAGAACATATAGGAATATCCATTCTCGTCGATGGTCGTTTCATTGTTGATCTGCTCTCCGGCTTCATTCTCAAAACCGTAAAAGGCAGATTTGTCGAGGTAGTAGTTGAACCCTGCAGTGGCAGTAAGTTTCTTCAGCGGACTTACCTGCACTCCAAGGGCAAACATTCCTGGAAGGTCGCCTCTTACTTTCTCACCATCGGGGAACATATCTACATCGTCCACCTCAGTTTCGTTGGTCAGTTCGATTTTGGTATGGTGCTCGTACTTGGCTGCAATGTTGACCATATCGCTTAAGTGCAGGTTTACCCCGATGATGGGTGTAAAACCTGTTCCCTTCTGGACAGCATTAAGTTGTGCATCAGCAGTGGCCACATCAAGCGCAGCGGCAGTACCATTCAATATTGCAGCGGATGTAGGGGGCACTAACGGTATCGCGGCCACAAATCTCAGGTAATCCCCTGGGATCTGCGTACCTCCGTAAGAAGCCGGAGCATCAATGGTAACTCCTGTCAGCGTACCTTCATAGCTGTTGCTGGCAGTGACCAGCCTTCCACCAATGGCCACCGAGATCATGTCGTTGATGGCGTAAGTGGCTCCTACCTGATAACCAAAGTATCTGGATTCTCCCTTAAAGGAAGCATTCATGTTGTAACCCGTTACGTTGCGAAATCCTGGATCTGGTTGAAATGCGTCAATAAATGCCTGATCTAGTGGAGCCAGTGCGCCCTGAATCAACGGTACCAGGGAACTAACTGGAATCTCAAAGGAGGGAAGTCCGGTGGGATAATCGGCGCTTCCGCCCCCACCAATGATGTTGAAGCCAGCCGAAAAGGTCCATTTATCCATACTATAGGCAGCATAAATACTGGGAAATAAGGGGGCACTCAATTCGGCTTCATAAGATACAGGCGTGCCTGCGAGGTAGGGATAATTGCTTGAGATGGTCCTGGTCTGGAAAATAGACTGGTTAGAGATTGAGAGGTGCAGTCCGTTGCTAAGCTGGGCAAGACCAGCCGGATTGAAGTAAACTGCATCCACTCCGAGTGTTGCGTTCCGGGATAAGGTCCGAACCCAGGCAGCACTCCCGTTTGTGTTGGTAACCAGTCCTCCAGCCAGTAGAAGCTGCGAAGAAATGAGCATACCAATGAACAATAAATTCAATCTTTTCATGAGGTGGTTTTTACGTTTAGCACACACAAGAAACTAAATATTTTTGAAACTCAACATTTTTACGGCTAAATGGTTATCTCTATACTATGAAGAAAAGAGTTACAGAACTGGGCGGGGTGTTCTTTAAATCCCCAAATGCGGAAGCATTAAAACAGTGGTACAAGGAGCATCTGGAGATCGACAGTGGCGAATACGGAGCCATGTTTAACTGGCGTCATCATGATGATCCCACCAAGGAAGGGAACACTGTATGGAGCGTCTTTCCGGACGATACAGGCTATTTTAAGCCCGGCACCAGGGAATTCATGTTCAACTACAGGGTAGAAAACCTGGTGGAGCTCCTTCGGGTCCTCAAAGAGGAAGGTGTCGAAATTGTGGGTGAAATAGAAGAGTATCCCTATGGAAAATTTGGCTGGATCATGGATCCAGATGGGAACAAGATAGAACTCTGGGAGCCCCTGAACGAAAAAACGCTCTAAGCAATCATTCTGTTTACATGGAACAATTCTGGGACGACAGGTACTCTACCAGTCAGTTTGTATATGGCAAAGAACCCAATGGCTTTTTTGCTGCCGAATTAAGTAAAAGAGAGCCAGGTTTTATCCTGTTGCCAGGAGAGGGTGAAGGCCGCAATGCGGTGCATGCTGCCCTTTCGGGCTGGGAGGTGGATGCCTTTGACCAGAGCAAGGTGGGACGCGATAAAGCCCTTGCCTTTGCCTCCTCTTCAGGGGTGGTGATCAACTATAGGATTTGCCCGCTTGAGGAGTTTCCGTTTCAAGCCAACTACTATGATGTGGTGGGACTTACTTTCTTCCATGCCCATGACCCGTATAGAACTTACCTGCACAAACAAGTCTGCAACACGCTTTTACCTGGAGGAACTGTTATTCTTGAGGCTTTTCATAAGGAGCAGCTGGGTAAGAACACAGGTGGGCCACAATCATTGGAAATGTTGTTTGATGAGGAGATGCTTCTCTCAGACTTTGCCGGATTGGAGCCGGTCCTGCTTGAAAAACAAATAGTTACTCTGAACGAGGGGCCCTTCCACCAGGGAGAGGCCTCTGTAATCCGTTTTGCAGGAATTAAACCAGCTTAGAAATTTCATATGGATCTTGGACTGAAAGACAAAGTAGTGATGGTGGCCGCATCCAGCAAAGGACTTGGATTTGGCATAGCCATGCAGGCTGCCCGGGAGGGTGCAGTGGTAAGTATGGGCAGTCGCCATCAGAAAAATCTGGCTGCTGCAGCAGAAACCATACAAAACGAGGTAGGCGGAGCCCGGATTCTGACCCATTCCCTGGATGTGGCTGATTCAGAGTCCATCCAAAGCTGGGTAAAGAATACGCTTAAGGAGCTGGGAACGGTGGATGCCCTGGTGGTCAATGGAGGAGGACCTCCGCCAGGCACCTTTGATGAAATCGATGACCGCACCTGGTTCACCGGTTATGAAAACACCCTTATGAGTGCGGTCCGCCTTATCCGGGCAGTACTTCCCGGGATGCGTAGTAAAAAGTCAGGATCCATTCTTACCGTTACTTCATCTTCAGTGAAGGAACCCATTGATAACCTGCTCCTTTCCAATGTATACCGCTCCGGGGTGACCAGCCTGGTGAAGAGCCTCTCGATCCTGGAAGCTAAAAATGGCATCCGCATCAACAACCTGGTTCCGGGCTTTTTCGATACCGACAGGCTTAGAGAGCTGGACCAGCGCAACTCGGGCGAATGGAGGCTGAGCCTGGAAAATGTAAGAAAAATCAATTTTGAGAAGATTCCCATGGGCAGGTATGGCGATCCCGATGAATTTGGCAAAGCAGCCCTTTTCCTGCTTTCAGATGCTGCATCTTATGTGACCGGGGAGACTTTCGTGATTGATGGTGGAAAAATGCGGACAGTATGGTAACGATCGATACTCACCAGGTATCGCAGGTCACTCTGAGCTTTACCGAAGAACTCTCTGATGGAATATTCCTGATTGGATTTAAAAGAACCTTTCTCTTCAAGGCGGGACAGGTCATCGGCATCGCCATGGAGCAAAACGGACCACGTCGCCTGTACAGCATCTGCTCCGGGGAGCAGGAGGAGGAGATCCGGATTCTGTATAAGGTGGTAGATGAAGGATTCCTGACCCCTCAGTTGTCGGACCTGGAAACAGGCGATATCATCTGGATCACCGAGCCGGGAGGGGAATTCACAGGGGACCGGGATCCGGCGGTCTGGATTGCCACCGGAACCGGTGTTGCGCCCTTCTATTCCATGTTCAGGTCGGGACTGGCTGAGCAAAAAAAGTTAATTCTGGGCAACAGATACCTGGAACAGTTTCATTTTTTTGATGAATTTGCTACCCTGATGGGTGAAAATTACATCCGGTGCTGTACCGCTGAATCAGATGAAGGGGTATACCCGGGAAGAGTAACCCAATTCCTGGAGGAACAGGCCGAGCTGGATCCGAAGTTAAAGTACTACCTTTGTGGCAGTGCCGAGATGGTGGTTGAAACCCGGGACATCCTTATCAGTAAAGGCATTCCCTTTGACCGGATCATCTCTGAGATATATTTCTGAGCCATGCAGGAAAAGCTATTCGGGAAAATCCTGGAGGAACTGAGGGCATTAAGTCTGAACCTTGGGCTGCCTTCTTTCACCGGGCAACAGCTTTGCGAATGGCTCTATAAAAAGGAAGCCACCTCCTTTGATCAGATGACCAACTTATCTAAAAAGGCCAGGGCTTTGCTTTCCGAAAACTATGAACTTGGTTTGCAAGATCCTGAAGATGAGCAGGAGTCGGTGGACGGCACTAAAAAATATCTGTTCCCCTCCGGTGACGGGAAATTCATTGAAACGGCCTACATTCCCGACGGAAAAAGAAGCACAGTATGTGTCTCATCACAAGTGGGCTGTAAAATGGGATGCCTGTTCTGCATGACCGGAAAACAGGGTTTCCAGGGCAATCTCACTGCAGGAGAGATTCTGAACCAGTACAGGAGTCTGCCCGAAAGGAAGAACCTTACCAACATTGTTTACATGGGCATGGGTGAACCCCTTGATAACCTCTCCGAAGTACTTCTTAGCCTGGAGGTGCTTACTGCTGAATGGGGATTTTCACTGAGTCCCCGAAGAATCACCGTATCCACCATAGGAATTATCCCTGCCATGCTGGAATTCCTTAACAAAAGTGAGGCCCATCTGGCCATCAGTCTTCATACTCCCTTTGATGAGGAACGGCGCAAACTGATGCCCGTTCAGCAGGTCTATCCGCTGAAGGAGGTGCTGAAAGAGATCCGTTCCTGGGATTTTGGCAGGCAACGCAGGGTAAGCTTCGAATACATCCTGTTCAAGGGTTACAATGATTCGGCTGCACATGTGAACGAGCTTTCACGGATTCTGCATGGCATCCGGTGCCGCATCAACCTGATTCGTTTTCATCCCATCCCAGATACACCCCTGGAATCACCGGATGAATCTGCCATTGAGGAGTTCCGAAATAAGCTGAACGCCAAAGGCCTCATCGCGACCATCCGGGCCAGCCGGGGACAGGATATCTGGGCAGCCTGCGGATTGCTTTCTACAAAGCGCCTTCAAAAAAATTGAATCCGGGCTGCGATCTGGTGCCAGCTTATCCCATCCATCCATAAAAAGGATGCTTCAATACTTGATTGATCTGTGGATGCTGTTTTTCCCTTCAAACTGCCTGGTTTGTGGGAAACGGCTGGCCT
>SPBY01000505.1 GCA_004525825.1 Bacteroidia bacterium | reverse complement strand
TGCCCGCACGGCCACGCTGCGGACAAACGGTTTACGGCGGATGTGCAGATCCGGAGTGCCGCCCTGGCCAGGATGGGGGCCATTGTCTTTGCCTACGACATGGTGGGTTACGGCGAATCTCACCAGGTGATTCACAAGATTCCCATCGCACTGTTGCTGCAAACCTACAACGGCAAAAGGGTGCTTGAGTACCTGCTTTCCAGGCCTGACGTGGATCCTGCCCGGATTGGGATGACTGGTGGATCGGGGGGAGGAACCCAGACTTTTATTCTGACTGCCATTGATCAGCGCATTACTGTATCGGTTCCGGCGGTGCAGGTATCGGCCCATTTTTTCGGAGGCTGCGTATGCGAAAGCGGAATGCCCATCCACAACAGCGGTCACCACCAGACCAACAACGTGGAGATTGCAGCGCTCTGTGCCCCACGGCCCCTGCTGTTGATCTCAGACGGCGGAGACTGGACACGCAACACCCCGCGCATCGAGTACCCTTATATTCAGAAAGTATATGCCCTGTACCATGCAGAGAACCGGGTGGAAAATGTGCATCTGCCTGCGGAGAAACACGACTATGGCCCGTCAAAACGGGCAGCTGCATACAACTTCCTGGGCCATCACCTCGATCTTAACATGGACGCATTGCCGTATGATAATGGGTACCAGGAGGATTTTGTTAAAGTCCTAAAGCCGGACCAGCTGAAGGTGTTTGATCGGGAACATCCACTGCCCCCTGGTGCATTAAAGGGCGATGAGGCGGTGATGAAGTACCTGAATTTCCTGTGAGAATCATTAACTTGAGAACCGTTCACTAAAACCAATATTCATGAAAACTCCTCCCATTTCCCGAAGGGAATTTATCGCCAAATCGGGCATGGCTACCGCCGGCGCCACCCTGGGTGTGAATGCGCTTTCAGCACAGAGTCCCGGGCATCGCGGTGCCAATGATAAGATCCGCATGGGCTTTATCGGCATCGGCAACCGGGGCTCGCAGTTACTGCCTCTGTTTATGCGTAATCCCGATGTGGAAATAGCCGCCCTTTGCGATATATATGAGCCATATGCATCCCGCGACCGTGCTGCGGTCCATCCAAGGTACCTGGATCTTGGGATGGTTCCCCGCATGGGTGAAGCCTTTGGCAGGGAGGTGAAACGCTACTCCGATTTCCGGAAGATGCTGGAGCAAAAAGACATTGATGCGGTCTGCATTGCCACCCCCGACCACTGGCATGCCATCCAGGCCATCCGGGCCATGGAGGCCGGCAAGGATGTATATGTGGAGAAGCCCCTTACCATCACCATCCAGGAGGGAAGGGCCATGGTGGAGGCACAGAAACGTACCGGCAGAGTCTGTGCCGTAGGGCTCAACCGCCGGGGCGCTTCCATTTATCAGGCGCTTGCCAAAGAGGTCCCGGGGGGACTGATCGGAAAGGTGACTACCGCCCGGGCCCTTCGCATCAGCAACATGTTTCCGGATGGAATCGGAAGAATGAAAGCGGAGGCACCTCCGGCCGGCCTGGACTGGAACATGTGGCTGGGTCCCCGCCCCTACCGCGACTACCAGTACAACATCGCGCCCTACAGTTTCCGCTGGTGGAGCGAGTACTCCTCCCAGATGGGAAACTGGGGAGTCCATTACATGGATGCGATCAGGTGGCTGATGGGCGAAACCGCCCCTGTGGCCATTACTGCCCACGGAGGCAAATACGCGGTAAACGACGACCGCGACATTCCCGATACCATGGAGGTCTTGTTCGAGTTTGACAGCGGCTCCATGATACAGTTCAGCATCCACGAGGCCAGCAGCGGAGGAGGCATTCCAGGAGGGGAAATCGAGCTGAACGGTTCCAAAGGCACCCTGATAGCCAGTGAGGACGGTTTCCGGGTGATTCCGGCCCGACCCGGACAGTTCCAGACCTGGGAGAAGCTGGTGGATGAAATGCAGATGGAACTGGAAGGCGGGCAGAGCCATGGGGATTTGCAGATCAAGGAGGACAGCACGGCCAACCTGGTGAACGACTTTGTGGAATGTATGAAGTCCGGTCGTGAACCACTGTGTACCCTGGAAGACGGACACCGCTCCACCACTTTTGCCCACCTGGCCAACATCGCACTGGCCATGAACACGCGTCTTGAATGGGATCCGGTGGCTGAAAGGATCACCAACAATGAAAGAGCCAACGATTTACTCCACTACCAATACCGGGAACCATGGACATTGTAAACCGGAGAAATTTTGTAAAGACAGCTGGCATAGCTGCTGCCGGCCTGGCAGCTGCGCCCTCGTTGACAGGCTCTCCACTAAATTTGTTGCGGGAAGAGAGCGATCCTTGGAGAGTACACTTCTTCTCCAGGCACCTGCAGTTCCTGGACTACGCTGAGGCTGCAGATGCATGCCTTGCTGCGGAAATGAACGGAGCGGACCTGGCGCTTAGGCCCGGGGGACATGTACTGCCGGAGAATGTGGAACGGGACCTTCCCCTGGCCGAGAAAGCTTTCAGGAATGCGGGCTTAAACATCGAGATGATGGCATCGGGAATCACTGATCAAGACGATCCACTCACAGAAAAAGTCCTGCAGACAGCTTCCGAGATGGGAATCAGGTTCTACCGCCTGGGTTATTACAGCTACGACCCGGCGATTTCCATGATCAACAATCTGGAAAAGATCAAGAAGAAAATGAATGGATTGGCCCGGCTCAACGAAAAGTACAAGATCCACGGAGCCTATCAGAATCATGCAGGTAGTAATTTTGGGGCCCCGGTCTGTGACCTGTGGGAGGTGATCAGGGACATGGAATATGAGATGTTCCCGGAAAAGGAGATGACTCTTGCTGAACAGAAGGAGCAAACCATCCATCTGATGCGCAAAGACCTGGTATCTTTGAAAAGCTACCTGTCTTGAAGCAAAGCATAGCGCACATCGCCCTGGTGGTGGCTGACTATGATGAAGCCATCGAATTCTACACCAAGAAACTGGGGTTTCAACTTATAGAGGATACACAACTCAGTCCTGCAAAACGGTGGGTGCTCGTCAGTCCTCCCGGTAACGAGGGAAGTTGCCTGCTCCTGGCAAAAGCGGATGGAAAGGAGCAGGAGAAATTCATTGGAAATCAATCCGGAGGCAGAGTGTTTCTCTTCCTCTATACGGACGATTTTCAAAGGGATTACCAGAGCCTGAAGGACCATGGGA
>SPBY01000711.1 GCA_004525825.1 Bacteroidia bacterium | reverse complement strand
CCGGAGTGGAAAGTGGAACCATCAGTGAATCGAGGTATGTTAACTACTTGATGATGATGGAAGAAGAGGAAGGAAAATACCGTTAAGCTTCGCTTTCGGTTGTTGGTAACTCACTTATGGATATATCTTCCGGTTTGAAAATAGTTTATAAGTTTATAGATTACAATTTTGCCTGTTAATGAGCAGAAGTAATTTTCTATCGGGTCTGATCCTGTTTACAATGCTTGCACTGAATGGAATTACTATTCTGAGCATCAATAAACGCTTTGTGGATTATGTGAACGACCTGCTGGTAACTCAGTCCCAGCTTTGTGGAGAGCACATGGAGACCACCCTTTTACAGTTCTCCAACGATATAAACCAGGAGCTGAGGGAGCTGAATACTTACAGCAATACCGGAATTTTCGAAGATCCGGCCAAGTTCCGGGATGCCAACCAGAGCCTTCGCTTGTTTTATACCAAGTACAGAGATCTGATTACCAAGATCTCAATTTACGATGACCAGAAAAATTTCTATGCCCTCTACCTTGATACGGATGATAAATTTGGGAAATCGAATCTCTTCGTAGTGGATAGTTTTGCCACGCGGAGGCAGGAAAGGCTATTCCCTCGCGACAAGGTGGAACAGGATGGCAGTGTCCTGGAGTACTATTACCCTTTACTTGGCCAGAGTGTGGTAAATGGCAATGTGGTGGTGGAGGTGGATTTCCGGCGTTTTGCAGAGAAAATTTTCCGCCTCTATCCCCAGGGAAAAACCGTGAACTGGCAATGGGTACTGGATGAAAGCGGACATGTCATCCTTGACAACTTTGAAGGGGATTCCATTCGCATTGGAAGCGTGGAACTTCTGGCTGACAGTGTGAAGGCGGAAGCCAGTGGCCTGGTCGAACATTTCATATATGGGGCAAATGGTAACAAAGATAAGGTCGCTACGGCATACTATCCTCTAAGTATTTACTCCAGGAAAATGGGAGTTATGTTCTCGGCGAGCCGGGCTAAATTTTTCATTTTTTTCATTAGAAGCAACCTATTTGTTGCCATTTTATCACAGATACTGGCTACCAGTCTGGTAATCTACCTTCTCATTTCGCTGGGGAGGCAAAAGAAACATGAGCTTCGCTTAAAACTCTCGGAGACCGTACTGAGACAGGTTATTGAACATTTCCCCATGGGGATTCTGATCCTGGATAAAGATCAAATTATTCGCAACATCAACAGCGCCGCCCACAGGATGTTGTTCCTGGGGAAATCGGAAGATCTGGTAGGAAAGGATTTCAGCAAGCAATTTCTCATTTCCAACAAATATCTTTTGAGCGATGGGCCCAGCCCTTTTCTGGACGACTCCCATTACCTCTACTACGAGAAGGATGGTATTGAAACAGTGATCTACAGGACAGAAAAGGCTGCCAACATTGGTGGAGAGGAGCTGAAACTCATTGCACTGATCGATGTCTCCCCACTTGAGAAATCGAGAAAAGGTGAGGTAGCTGCCAATAAGGCCAAATCGGACTTCCTGGCAGCCATGAGTCATGAGATACGCACACCCATGAACGGTATTCTGGGGATGGTGAATAGCCTGATTGAACAGAAAACCAACGCGGAGCTTAGCGGAAAGATCGAAGTGATCAAACGATCAGCAGAGTTGCTGATGACCATCATTAACGACATTCTTGATTTTTCAAAAATTGAGGCAGGCCGAATGATGTTGGAGGAAATTCCTTTTATTCTTGAAGATGAAATGAAACTGGTGGGCGATTTATTCAGACCACTGGCAGATGAGAAAGGCTTAAAACTCATCATTGACATCCGTCCCGATGTACCCAACAAACTGATTGGAGATCCATTCCGATTGAGGCAGGTAATTTCTAATCTGGTGAGCAATGCGGTGAAATTCACTGAAAAAGGCAAGATTGTAATCGGTGCGACCTTGATGGAGGCTTTCAAGAGCCATGTGAACATCCTATTTACCGTGGAAGATACAGGTATTGGAATACCCAAAGATCGGCTCAAGGAGATCTTTGGAAGCTATACCCAGGCACGTGG
>SPBY01000692.1 GCA_004525825.1 Bacteroidia bacterium | reverse complement strand
GAGACAAAGATCCCTTTCAGGATAAAGGGAATCGTGATCCCCGCAACAAAACTCAGGGAAAGAGAGAGGGCAAGTCCTGAATACTGTCCCAGTATCAGCGACCTTCTGCGTACTGGCTGTGCTAGCAGAAGTTCGGTAAATTCCCTTGAGTTATAATAGTAAATGGCTCCAAACACAATGGACACCAGGGGAATCAGCACCAGGACAATATTCATCATGCTAACAATGGACTTGGTCATGTCGGCACTGAAATACAGAATCGCGCTGGTCACCACCAGGAAAAAAATAAAATAGAGGATGGTCCAGTAACTCCGGATCAGGTCCACAAAGCTGTATTTAATGAATTTCCTCATTTCCCGTTCTTGTCAACCAGCATAGAAATGGCGTTTTCCAGGGAGGAGCTTCCTGTCTCCCTATAAATACCTTCAATGCCACCTTCAAAAATGACCCGGCCTTCGAGCAAGAGGATGATATGGTCTGAAAGCTCCTCCACCAGGTTCATGATATGGGTGGTATAGATGATGATCTTTCCCTGCTTCCTTTTTTCAGAAATGATTTTCCGGAACTTAGTCAGTGAAACCGGATCAAGGCTGATGGTGGGTTCATCCAGGATCAGATAAGGGGTATCAAACAGGAATCCCAGAACCATATTTACCTTTTGCCTGGTTCCGCCAGAAAGGTTTCTCAGTCTTTTCCTCATTTCAGATTCCAGCTGGAAAAGCCTGACCAATTCGCTTTCATCCGCTTCCTCGTTCCTGATCTCTTTAATGAGCCCTATCATTTCAATTACCCGAAGGTTGTCTGGAAATTTGGCTATCTGTGGAAGATAGGAGATATCCTTTCGGTAGGCATGCGATCCGGCTACGTTGCTTCCGTTCATTGTGATATCACCCTGTTGGGGATTCACCAGTCCAATAATGGATTTCAGAAGGGTAGACTTCCCCGAACCATTGGGCCCCAGTATGGCATATATCCCTGGTTCCCTGATGTCCAGGTTAATATCCTTCAGGACATGGTGCTTCCCATAGTATTTATTTAGATTCTTTATCTCAATCATGTTCAACTCGCTTCATCAGGGGTACATGATCCATCAGGTTATGTGGGGTAATCACCGGCGCCATTTTTTCTGCATGGTTGATCAGGTCCACCAGCAGACTCCGCATCAGGATGGTGGATGACTCCATATTGGCCATCAAAAATGAGAATAGCTTTACCGGTCTGTAGGGTACATCGGATACCCCATCCCTGTCGAGGTCATAGGATCCTGTGTTATCGCTCCAGTAGTTCCCGTCATAGTTGTTATAATTTCGTTTGCTGTTGGTAGTCACCTCAAAGGTGTTGTTCATAAAATTGTTAGAATGAATCGTATTGTCATTGCAGCTCCCCATCATATTGATCGCCCACCCATTCCTGATAAAATCATTGCCGGTGATGTTGATGCGCAGGGCTCCTTCTCCGTAGATCCCGATGGTATTCTTGCTGAACCTGTTATTCCTTATCTCGCTATCTGTAATATCCTTTAACAACAATCCGTAAGAAGAACTTCCCCAGTTATCCAGGAAATCATTGTCCTCCATCCGGATGTTTTTGGAAAACATGACCGCTACACCTGCCCCATTGGAGACAAATGTGTTGCCCTGATAAACATCATCATCCGAAAACATAAAATGAAGCCCATAACGGAGGTTGTTTTCAACCAGGTTGTTCTTTACCGTGCTGTTATCCACAAACTCCATGTAGATCCCATCCCTGTGTCCTTCAGCGTGATTTCCTTCAATAAGATTCCTGGAAGAGTACCAGAGGTGAATGGCATTTCCGGAGTTCATCTCATGCTCTGAATAACCCTGGACATGATTATTTCTTATGATGCAATCTGTACTACGCTCCAGGTAAATCCCAAAAAAGGCATTGATCAGGTGGTTTTCCTCAATGGTACAATACTTGCTTCTGACTAACCTTATGGCGGCCAGGTCCTCCACATAGCTAATCCCTACATCTTTTAAGGTAAGTCCCCTGATCTCCACACTGTCTGACAGAATCCTGAGTATTCCATAACTATTCTCTCCATCGAGTACAGGCTGGTCTATTCCAATAATTACCAGAGGTTTATCAATCTCTATCAAGCCTTCCCTGTAGGTGCCGG
>SPBY01000722.1 GCA_004525825.1 Bacteroidia bacterium | reverse complement strand
GTATATAAGCCCGGCAATGTGAAGCTGACTCCCAAGATCCTGGATAACTCCCAGAAGTTCGTGGAAGAGAAGTATAGCCTGGACAAGAAGCCGCTCAATTTTGTGTTCCACGGGGGATCGGGTTCTGCGCAGGAGGAGATTCGCGAGGCGATCAGTTATGGGGTGATCAAGATGAACATCGATACCGACACCCAATGGGCATCCTGGGACGGCATCCGTAAGTTTGAAGCAGAAAAGCACGACTACCTGCAAAGCCAGATTGGGAATCCCGATGGCCCGGACAAGCCCAACAAGAAATTCTACGATCCCAGGGTATGGCTTCGAGAAGGCGAAAAATCTATGATTGAACGGCTCAAGGTGGCCTTCAACGACCTGAACTGCATCGATACCCTTTAAGTTATTTTCAGGATGATGCAGGGCGGGAAGGGAGACAGAGACAGCTTTACCAGTAAGTTTGGGGTCCTCGCAGCATTGGCAGGATCCGCCATTGGTTTGGGCAACATCTGGCGGTTTCCATATGTGGTTGGGCAAAATGGGGGTGGAGCTTTTCTGCTGATCTATGTGATTTTCATTGCGGCTATTGGGGTCCCGGTGATGATGTCAGAATTTATGATCGGCCGTTCTGCCCGGTTAAATCCGGTAGGAGCATTTAAGAAAAATGCTCCAGGTACAAAGTGGCATCTGGTCGGTATGCTGGGAGTTGTCTCGGTATTTATCATCTTCGCTTTCTATACTGTTGTTGCTGGATGGACCCTTGAATACGTGGTCCAGTCTGTCAGATGGATTTTATTTCCCGCGAAGTTTGGATTTGAATCCATGAACAATGATGCCCTGACACTATTTTTCAGCGATCATTACGATTCATTTACCCAGGGTATCTGGAGACCGATTATCTGGTTTGTGGTTATGATGTGCCTAACGGGATATATTGTAATCTCAGGAGTAAAGAATGGAATTGAAAAATATACCAAGATCCTGATGCCCATTTTTCTTGTGCTCTTACTGATCCTGGTATCCAGATCAATCTCACTGGAAGGGGGCAGAGAGGGCTTGGTTTTTCTGTTCAAACCTGACTTCACTCAGATCAGAGAGGCCCCTTTCCGGATTGTCCTTGAAGCGCTGGGTCAGGCTTTTTTCTCACTTTCCATAGGTATGGGTACATTGATCACCTATGGATCCTATATCAAGAGGAAAGAGAATCTAGCCGGAACAGCAGTAAGTGTGGTTGCTGCTGATACTTTTGTTGCCATATTAGCCGGAATAGCGATTTTTCCTGCTGTTTTTGCTTTTGGGATTGATCCTGCTGACGGACCTGATCTGGTTTATAAAACTCTTCCTGTCATTTTTCAGAACATGGCAGGCGGACTCATCTGGGCCTTTTTGTTTTTCGTGTTGCTGTGCTTTGCTGCCATCACATCCACCATATCCATGCTGGAGGTGATTGTGGCCTATTTTTCAGAACAGCTGAATATGTCACGTAAAAAGGCCACCATTTTGTCGATGATTTCCGCAGGTTTTCTTGGGATAATATGTACAGTTTCTCCGGATGTATTTGGCATTTTCAATGCTTCGCCGGACCTGATGCTTCCCTTGGGAGGGTTTTTTATTGTAGTCTTTATCGGCTGGTTCTTTTCAGGTGAAAAGTCCAAGCAGGAATTATCGAGTGATGGTGCATTTAAAATCAGGTACTACAGACTTTTTATGTTCCTGGTCAAATTTGTGGCACCCCTCGCCATCGCATTTCTTTTTGCTCTAGGGGTCTACAGTAAGGTGATCAATATTTTTCCATCTCTGGGATAATCATCCACCCCGGTCTGGCAATATTTACCTGACTTCAGGTTGATATGTGGTGCTTCGCCACATATACCCTTACATGATCAAAAGACTTTTACGGGAGTTGTACCTGCTTCCCCCAGGGGAGCAGCGTGCCTTGGTGGGAGTGACCCTTTTGCTTCTCATAACGCTTCTATTGAGGATTGGGGTACAGCTACTGCCTGGCCGGGAACCG
>SPBY01000340.1 GCA_004525825.1 Bacteroidia bacterium | reverse complement strand
TCTCAACAAATCCTAAATGATATGTCTTCCTTAAAAGAAAAGCTCTACCAGAAGATCGAGGAGCACAGACCCAGAACAAAAAAATTGCTCACAGATTATTGCGATGTGGTTGTAGGTGAGGTCACCATCGGACAGGCCATTGGCGGTATGAGGGGAGTGAAAAGCCTGGTCACCGACATCTCCTACCTCGACCCTCAGGAGGGGATCAGGTACAGGGGTTACACCCTGCCCGAAGTATTTGAAAAACTTCCCAAGCCACCCGGTGCGGAAATGCCTTATGTGGAAGGACTCTTTTCCCTCCTGCTTACTGGCGAGATCCCCACCGACAATGAGGTGGCCGACCTGGCAGATGAATTCCGGAAACGCCGGATCCTTCCCCGTTATGTGTATGAGGTGATTGATGCCTTCCCCTCTTTCTCCTCTCCCATGGCCATATTCTCTGCAGCCATCCTTACGATGCAGCGGGAGTCATTCTTTGCCAAGAAGTACCAGGCAGGAATCAGCAAAATGGATTACTGGGATCCCACCTACGAGGATTCCCTGAACCTTTTGGCCAAACTGCCCGAAGTGGCGTCCTACATCTACGCCAAGCTTTACCGCGACGGAAAACGTATTCAGTCCAATCCCAACCTGGATATGGGGGCCAATTTTGCTCACATGATGGGCATTCCCCCGCCTTATGACGATGTATCCAGGCTTAATTTCATCATCCATGCCGATCATGAAAGCGGTAACGTGAGCGCACATACCGGTCACCTGGTGGCCTCTTCGCTCTCTGACATCTATTTGTCCATTTCAGCCATGATCAACGGACTGGCCGGACCGCTGCACGGACTGGCCAACCAGGAAGTACTTAGGTGGATGCAGGATCTGGCGGAAAAGATGGACGGACAGATTCCCAGTGAGGATCAAATGAAGAAGTTTGTGTGGGACACCCTGAACTCCGGACAGGTGATACCTGGTTTTGGTCATGCAGTACTGCGCAAGACAGACCCACGTTACACGCTGCAGCGTGAATTTTGTCAGACCCATATGAAGGACGACCTGCTGTTCCAGTACACCGACGTGCTCTACAAAGTAGTTCCGCCCATCCTCTTGGAACAGGGCAAGGCCAAGAACCCCTGGCCCAATGTGGATGCACAGTCGGGGATCATTCACTGGCACTATGGGATTACCGAGTATGAATTCTATACCGTACTCTTCGGCATTGGTCGTTCCATTGGCATTACGGCCAACCTGATCTGGGACCGTGCCCTGGGATATCCGCTGGAAAGGCCCAAATCGGTGACCACCGAAATGCTGGAGAAGATGGCCATCGCAGCTACGGCCGATAAGGGTAAGAATGCCTCAAAGAATTGTAAGGATGGTTAAAATCTAATTGCCGGGTAGCTGTATCTGGCACTTAAAAGGCAAAGGGCCGTCTCCTGTGGATACATGGGGCGGCCCTTTTGTTTTTACTGCATCAAAAGAAGCAAATATTTATACTATTCGTGTAAGTAATACGATCATTTACATATATATTTGTATCATTAACCCTCCAAAACTTACCATTCGTCAAAATCAGTATGGAATGGATCTTTGTGACTATATCGAGCATGTTTAACCAACTCACCGTGTTGATTTCGGGAATCGGATTGATGACGGTGCTGATGCACCTGATGATTGTCCGAAGGAGCCGAAAGTATCGTGGCGATTACCACAGGCTGCAGGAACATGAGAAGCGCTCCAGGGAGATTCTGCAGCACCGCAACCGCTTGCAGGCCCGAACCAGGAATTATGAGCAGAGCCTGAACTATGCACAGCGGATTCAGAGAGCCATGTTCATCACTCCCAAACAATTGAAGATTCTGTTTCCCGAATCATTCATCTACCAGCGGCCCAAAGACATTGTCAGTGGCGATTTTAACTGGGCAAGGCGGATCAACGGGAAGGTGTTTTTCTCTGTGGCCGATTGTACCGGTCACGGAGTACCGGGAGCTTTTATGTCGCTGCTGGGTCTGGAGTTCTTCAGGCAGATCACCGCAGGGAGAGAGGATCTTGATCCGGCGGCCATTCTGAATGAGATGAATGAGCAGTTCAAAATTGTTTTTGGCGATACAGAGGAGCTTGCTTTGAAAGACGGGATCGACCTGGCCCTCTGTGCCTACGATCATAAGAATCGCGTGCTTGAGTATGCAGGGGCCTTTAATCCGGTCTACATCGTTCGCGATAATGAGATCCTGGAGATAAAAGGGGACCGGATCATCGTGGGACCGGACTATGGGATGCAACGTGGTACTTTCAAGAACAGGTCCCTGGAGATCAGGGAGGATGATATGCTCTATATGTTTACAGACGGATATGCCGATCAGTTCGGAGGTCCGGAAGGAAAGAAATTCAAATACAGGCGTTTCAGGCACCTGTTGATGTCCATCCACAAACTGCCCATGGAAGAGCAGAAGAAGAAACTGCAGGAGAACATGAAAGAATGGATGGGGAATCAACACGACCAGATCGACGACCAGACGGTCCTGGGGATCAGGCCAGCAAGTTTTTCATCTTGTTTATCATCAGTTCCGCCGTGAAAGGCTTGGCAATGTAGTCGTCCACCCCGGCAGCGAGACAATTTTCCCGGTCACCCGCCAGTGCATTGGCTGTTACGGCAATGATGGGGATGTGGCGCTCCCCGGTGGCCTCAATCTCACGAATTTTTTTGGTGGCCGTTATCCCGTCCATCACAGGCATCATGATGTCCATCAGAATCAGGTCGTACTGCTTCAGGCCAAACAACTCCAGGGCTTCTTTGCCATTGGTGGCCACATCAATCTGGCGGACCACTTTTTGAAGGCTGAGTAAGACGATCTTCTGGTTAATTATATTGTCCTCTGCCAGGAGGATCTTTGCATCTTTCAGAAGGGTGCTGGGTTTTTGGAATTTCAGATCCAAAGCCACTGAATCGGATTCCACTACCAGTTTGGTGGGATCTTTGGTGAAATCCTGGAAAAAAGAGAGGATGGCACCCCGATCTGTACTCTCAGCCAAAAGTTCACTTTCACTATCCACCAGCAGGTTGTGGGCAATAGCCATGCTCGATCCGTGCTGTGCATCCCCCTGTCGGAGCGATTTTATCTGTGCCAGAAGTGCATTGGCCTTTACCGATTCAATGTGGAAAGCGAATCTAAGCCGCACCTGGCTGGGCGTTTCACGCAAGAGCTGAATGTGCAGTTCAAGCTCTGTGTTCTCCACCCGGTACTTCTCCAGCCCCTTAACTACATTCACCGTCAGACTCCGAAGCAGGCTTGGGTCCCCGATGAGGAAATGATCCAGCTTATCGGAACGGTGTATGGAGATATCACCCCTGAAAGACTCTCCCGATTTCAGGATACTCACCACTTTTTCAAGGACAGAGGCGAGATCGAAAGAAATAATGCTTCTCTTGTAATCCACAATGCCAGGAGAGGCAATCTCCACAATCGCATTTACATCATCAATCAGGTTGTTGGTCGATGCCTTTAGGGTCTCCATCAGCTCCATCTGTTCTGAACTCAGCCTTTCATCATGCACCAGGCTGTTGATCAGGGCTATGTTGCTCAAGGAGGTCCGGAGCTTGTGGGAGAGCTTGCTGATAAATTCATCTTTGCGGACCACGGCGCTTTCTGCCTGGTTCCTGGAGTCCTTCAGGTTGACCATGAGATCCTGATTGGAACGATCGATGTAAATGGAGATCAGGATCACAATGACATAGATGGTAAAGAAAACCAGGCCATTGTAGAGATCGAGATGCACCGAAGTTTCCAGCCTCGGGATTGAATTCAATACGGCGGTGGTGGTTCCAAGTACAATGGCCACGTAGATTCCATGTTTGCCATTGATGCTTACCGCAACCAGGGGGAAGAGCAGGAGAAAGGCCAGTGCCAGGTTCGTAGTTACCCCCATGTTGAACAGGTATCCATTCAAAAACAGGAAGGCAGTCAGAGAAAGCACAAACAGGCTGCTCAGGTTGGCCCTTCGTCCAGGTGGAAAAAAAATATACATGGCCACTCCGGTGGCCAGAAAGATGCTGTTCACCATGACCAGTTCCCTGGCCCCTGAGACGGTCGAGAAGATTATGGAAAGAACCAGCATGATAACCAGGATCAGGTAGAAGACATTGATCTTCCTGATGCGGTTCAAAACTGCCTGCTCCATCCTCTCGTCAGCTCCAAAAGAGATGATCTTTTGAACAAATTGAAGAAACATGGGTATTACTATAAATGGCTTTCTCTGTCAAAGAAAGACAAATTTTGGCCAATCTTAAATAATATTGGCTCTATTTTTGTGCCGTAAACACATATTAGTTAGTAATTTTGTAGGAGAAGAGGTGAAGGATATAATCATGAGAAACGCAGGTTTTGTCTTACTGTTGATGTTGGGTCAGCTACTGCTGGCGCAGGAGGGTGAAGTTATTTCCGAGCTTTCTTCTCAGGATACTTCTGTGATTTCTCCCGAGCCTTCTCCCGAGCCTTCTCCCGAGATTTCTCCTTTCATTTCCACTGAGGTTTCTGCTGAAGTTCCTTTAC
>SPBY01000697.1 GCA_004525825.1 Bacteroidia bacterium | reverse complement strand
GTTGAGTAGAGGGTGTGTGTGAAGTCGTAATGAAGGGTAAGAACTCCCAGCTTGATCCTGGCGCCCACATTAAGTCTCAGGTTATTGTAGTTTTCATACTTCATCTGGATGGGATTCTGCATGATCTCATAAGTGGGTCTTCCAAAATCGACGCTGCTTTCATCCAGGATCACAGAATGGATGGGATAGTGTCCCTCCATCAACAATTCCACCATGGAATTGGCATAACCTATGCCCTGGTAAAAGGTGATTACCGGAAGGGTTTGAGAGGCGATGATATTCATGGTCCATCCTTGTACTTCCAGGATCACAAACTGGTCATCCCAATTGTAATCAGGATAATTGTCTACCTGCACAAGCGACTGAGGTTCCACGATCACATGTACTGCTGAGTGGACCTTGGTATAACCTCCTTGTACGCTGATATCGAGGAATTCCAACTTTTTCAGGAAGGGGAGCCACTGCGATACTGAGTGCTTCCCCCCCACTCCCCAGAGACCGATCTCACCGTAATCCCTATATCCCACCCTTGGTACGAAACGGGCCGACACATCGGTGCCGAAAGGAAGTCCCACCGTAAGTTGCACCATGGGAAGTGGAAAGAAGTCCACCCCGGTTCCATTGGGAACGGTGAAATGGGAGTATTCCACTTCCTGCACAATGCCTCCGCCCAGGTCCACCGTTTCGGTATAGGACAACGACGGTCTGACTTCCTGATCGCCTGCTATGGTGGGGGCCATGCTGGTGATGCCCTGGTCCAGCGTTCCATGGAGCGCCAGATTGGCCAAATCGTAGGAGAGGGTCGCAGGGGGTGCCTTGGCCCAGCTTACCGTGGCCGTCACATCCAGTCCGCCCAGCTCGTGAGGTTTAGCCGTATTGTACCATCCGGCATTCAGATCTGATCCAAGGATGTTGGCATAGGGTTTCAGGTACTCCTGCAACATCACCTGCGCATCCTCGATGCCTCCATGAATAAAATCCATGTCAAGGACTTGTGAATAAGCAGGAAGTGTTATACCTGCCACTGTAAGCCACACCATTATGGGGATTCTTTTTGCTCTTGGTCTCATCTTAATGTGTTTTACTTTCAGCTTCAATATTAAAATAAACTAAATTTGCCCCTATGTCATCCGCCATCCAATTTCCCAACCAACCTCTTGCTGACCGCATGCGTCCGCTTACCCTGGATGACTATATCGGACAGGAGCACCTGGTGGGCCCCAACGCGGTTATACGTAAAATGGTGCAATCGGGTTCCCTAAGTTCATTTATTTTATGGGGACCTCCAGGGGTGGGCAAAACCACTCTGGCCTCCATTATATCCAAACAGCTGGATCGTCCCTTCTATGGTCTGAGCGCCGTGCAGTCGGGAGTAAAGGATGTGCGGGAGACCATCGAGAAGGCAAAGAAGATCCAGTTTTTCAACAAACCCAACCCCGTTTTATTTATTGATGAGATACACCGATTCTCCAAATCACAGCAAGACTCACTGCTGGGAGCTGTGGAACAGGGCATTGTGACCTTGATTGGGGCCACCACTGAAAACCCATCCTTTGAGGTGATCTCTCCCCTGCTCTCACGCTGCCAGGTATATATTCTGAATTCCCTCTCCCAGGAGAACCTGGAAGATTTGCTAGATCGTGCACTTAAGAAGGATCCATATCTGAAGAAGCTTAAGATTGAAATCAGGGAGAACAAAGCCATGCTGCAGTATTCCGGGGGTGATGCCCGCAAACTGTTCAATACCCTGGAGGTAGTGGTCAGGTCCGAAAGCTCCAATGCCAACTTCAGTGAAGAAAGTGTCATTGAGATTACCGACGCTTTAGTCAAGGACAGGTTGCAGGAAAACATGGTCCTGTATGATAAGAACGGTGAGATGCATTACGACATCATCTCTGCATTCATCAAATCGATCCGGGGAAGTGATCCGGACGCTGCTGTCTATTGGCTTGCCAGGATGCTTGAGGGTGGAGAGGATATCAAATTCATTGCGAGGAGGCTGGTGATCCTGGCATCTGAAGACATTGGACTAGCCAATCCAAACGCCCTGCTTATGGCCACCAACTGCTTTCAGGCTGTGCACATGATAGGGATGCCTGAAGCG
>SPBY01000514.1 GCA_004525825.1 Bacteroidia bacterium | reverse complement strand
TTTTAATACGCTCAACGGATTGCCTGATGACTTTGTGAACTGCCTCATGGCTGATAGATCAGGGGGTATATGGTTTGGAACCCAGGGGGGACTGGCTGTTTACGATGGTACGGAATTCAAGGTCTTTGACGAGAAGGATGGTCTTGTGAACAACGATGTGGTTGGTATGATCGAAGATTTGGCAGGAAATATCTGGGCATGGACTGCTTATGGAATTTCTGTGCTTACCAGTGATACGATTTTGAGTTACACCAAAGGCGATCACCTGGCAGGGAATATGATTTTGGATGTAATGATGGATTCGAAGGGAAAAATTCATGTAGCTACATTTGAAAAACAAGGAGTCACGGTTTTCTCTGATCCTCATACTTCGGTGCTACAAAAGCGGGATGAGATCATTCGGGACATTCTTGAGGTAGGTCCGGGTGAGATATGGTATGCCTCTCAGGAAAATGGAATTATAGTACAAAGCAGAGCGGGGGAATACAGGCTCGGCCCCAAAGACGGATTGTCTGATACCGTGGTATTATGCTTATTGAAGGATAGTCGGGACAGGATCTGGTGTGGAACTTATGAAAAAGGTCTGTTCGTTTTTGAGGAGGGTAAATTCCGGAATGTACCCAGCCATTTCGATAAAGAGCCTATTGCAAGGGAATTGGTTGAGGACAAGCGTGGTCGTATCTGGATTCTAGGATTCCTTAGCAGGGCCTGGATGGTTGATGAGGGCAGCTATACACAATTTAGTGTTGAAAATACATTGGCTCATGATGAAGTAAATGTGCTGTATGAGGATAAATATGGTAGTATCTGGATAGGAACTCCAGGCGGTGTTTCAAAATTTGGGAAAGAAATATTTGAGATTTACGATATGGATTACTCCCTGCCAGATAATCACATAATTTCTGTATTTATCGATTCAAAGGAAACCGTATGGTTTGGTGCTGGATTTAAGGTCTGCACTTTGAAAGATGGCAAACTTGACGTTCTTGGAATTAAAACTGAAGAGAATATAGATTATTATCGACCACGTTCTTTTGCTGAAGATCATGAGCATAACATCTATGTTGGCTCAGATAATAGATTGTTCAGGCGTCAAGGAGAGTTATGGAAACAGGTTGAATTGCTGGATGATTCAATTAAGGTATCCATCAATGATCTGCTATTTACTGGGGATAATAGGCTCTGGTGTGCGACGAGTACGGGGGTCCTCATATATGATAAGGGTGAAGCTTCTGTATTAAATCACGCACATGGACTTATCCATGATGAGGTAAACGCTCTGCTTATATATGATAATCAAATATACTGTGCCACAAAAGGAGGAATTTCCGTGTTTGATGAATCCGGAAATCATATTAGGGATTATACCATTGAGAACGGGTTGGCCTGGAACGAGTGCCTGGATATTACCTCGGATACCCAAGGAAATTTATGGGTGGCCACCAAAAGCAGAGGAGTCTCCAGAATTAATCTAAGAAATCCGGACTCTACTAGCTCACTGAACATAGAGAATGGCTTGATATCGAATGCAATTTCTTTTGTTGAGCTATATGATACTACTACTCTTTGGATAGGTACAAATTTGGGCATCAATGTATTAGATACAAAATCTGGAAGTATATCGGTGTATGGTCAGGAGGAGGGTTTTTACCCCCTTGAACCCTATGCCAGAGCTATTGCTAAATCAAAGAATGGCGAGATGTGGATTGGTACTGTGGAAGGTTTGGTAAAATACGATCCACGCTACGATAAAAAATATACGGATCCACCGGACCTGATACTCTATCCACCCAGTGTGGATGGCATCATCTTTTCCGGGGAGGAGAAGGGGACCGGAATCATCGGACATTTCCCCGGAGAGATGAATTTCCCCTACAGCAAGCGCTCTCTGGAATTTAATTTTACCGCGATCCATACCATCCTACCTTCGAGAAATACCTTTTCGTGGTACCTGGAAGGATTTGATGATGACTGGTCAGTTCCGAACACAGAACGAAGTGTAAACTATGACAGGCTTCCCAGCGGACACTTTGTTTTCAGGGTGAAAGCCTATAATCTGGACGGAGTTGAGGTGGTGCAGGAAGCCAGTTTTGCCTTTACTATCAGACCTCCCATCTATAGAACTATTTGGTTTATATTGCTTTACATCATATTTGGAATGGGATTGATTTATGGTGTATTCAAATACAGGGAGCGCCAATTGATCAGGGAGAAGAGGATTCTGGAACACAAGGTAAAGGTCAGGACCAAGGAGATTGAAGATCAGAAGGTGGAAATCGAAGCACAGAGAGACGAGATTTCCGGACAAAAGAAGTATGTTGAGGAGCAGCGCGACCACATTGCCCTTCAGAACAAAGAGATCACGGACAGCATTCTGTATGCCAAAAGGATTCAGCAAGCGGTTCTGCCCGGAAAGAGGATGCTGGAGAAATCCCTGCCTGAACATTTTATTCTCTTTAAACCCAGGGACATAGTAAGTGGTGATTTTTACTGGGTGGAAAAAAATGAGGAAAGGATCATTGTCTGTGCAGCAGATTGCACCGGTCATGGCGTTCCGGGAGCCTTCATGAGTTTGTTGGGCCTCACTTTCCTCAATGAGATTGTGAACCATGAAGGAATTCTCAAGGCTTCCAAGATTCTGGATCGTCTTAGGACGAATATTATCCGTTCCATGTCTCATAAGGATGAGGTGGATCAGGCCAGGGATGGAATGGACGTGGCCCTGGCGGTGATCGATTCTCAGCTGGATATTCTTGAATATGCAGGGGCCTTTAACCCACTTGTGATCTTGCGTAATGGTGAATTAATTGAATACAAGGCAGATAAAATGCCTATAGGCAAATATGTGGGAGAAGAAGGGCCCTTTAACAATCATAAAATCCAGTTGGAACACGGAGACATGATCTACCTGTATTCGGATGGATTCCCCGACCAGTTCGGAGGAGGAAAGGGTTCAAAATACAAAGCCAGGCCCTTCAAACGACTATTGACCCGGATAAGTGCCGAGCCCGTGAATACACAGCTAAATCTCCTGGAGATGGAACTGAAAAGCTGGATGGGACAGGAGGACCAGGTGGATGATATCCTGGTTATGGGAATCAGATATATAAAAT
>SPBY01000553.1 GCA_004525825.1 Bacteroidia bacterium | reverse complement strand
TCGTATATCCTGGAAGTTTTGATTTTTAAAGGGCTTCTGATTGGACCATACCATGGAGTACCTGGTGTCCACAATAAAGTGCGGTTCATAACTATAAAAAAGGTATTTTCCCTCCAGCCATTCTATAAAAGTTGAGTCTTTATAAGGAGTTAATATCAAACTGGCCTCAAGTGGGAAAACCCTGTGCATTATGTTCTCTTTACCCTTCCATTCGTACCCGAAAGAAGCACTGGCCAGTGTACGGATATATTCGGGACGCTTCTGGTAGTTGTAAGAGAGGCGGATGTTGGTCTGAGGATTGTATTTCCTGATGAACTGGGTGGTCTTCACAGGCAGGAGAAACTTGGGAATCCGAAGACGTGCCTCCACTCCAAACTCCTGCATCAGGCTGGGTCCCTTTTGGGTGGAATCGGTGGATACATTACCCTCTTTCAGGTTCTCAAGGGCGCCGGTAAAGGAGAGGTCGAACTGCTCCGATCCGCCAAAAAGGTTGCGATGCCGGTAACTTACATTGGCTGCGGCACCAATGTTCCCCCCTGAATTGGTACCCTCAAGTTTGATGGCATATGACTGCTTGGTGGCAGGGACCACCAGCACCTCACAATCGAGCATAGCATCCTCAGAATCCACCTCTTTGAACCTGATATCCACCATCCTGAAGGCACTCAGTGAACTCAGGTTCCGATAGGTGCGGTTCACATCCGAGGCATCGTATACAGTACCGGGAATGATATAATTCTTCTGGGTAACCACTCCCGGTCGAATGTTGTGCTTTCCCGTATAGACCAAGTGTATACTATCGTACACCAGGGTGTCTCTTACCACTTCTCCCAAACCACCTTCCTGAAGAGAGATGGCATCAAAGTCCGTGCCCATATAAACATCTCTGATGGTATAGACCGGATGTGGGGAGGTCCTGGTTTGTCCCCGGCTGTCGGTGGTCTGAAAATTCCGGATTCCAAGGGTGATATCTACCTGGTGATTGCCCAATGCGCTGTCCACTTCATAATAAACAAATTCTCGGTTAAAGGCATAATAGCCGCTGTCGCGCAACACCGTTTCTATTCTTACCCGCTCTTGTTGTAGTTCATCCACATCAAACAACTCTCCATGCCTGAATTTGTTGGACGTGGTATCGGCAAGCACCATGTGAGCTAGGGTGGCATCCTGGAAAAAATAGTTGATGTCCCGGATCCGGTAAGGCTGGTTGGGAGAGATTTGATACACTATCTTCGCTCTACTTTTCCGATAGTAGGTGGTGTCGGAGACCTCTGCCTCATAGAATCCCTTGTTGTGCATGTGGAGGGTCAGTTGCTCGGTGGATTGCTGCTTCAGTCCCTCATTGTACACAGAAGGAGGCTCACCAATGCGTCTCAGCCAGTTATTAAAACCGTTCTCCTTTCCTGGCTTTGAGAGGTTGTAGAGTGAGAGGTAGAACCTCCAGAAAATAATCTTCTTATTGGGCTTCTGTTTGATGTATTCGTTCAGTTCCTTTTTCTCAAAGTCCCCGACGTCTGTTTCAATTTTATAATTGTGAAGGAGGTATTCTTCTTCTGGAACATATTTGGTAGCCCTGCATGAGAAAAAAAGTACCGAAACGATTAAAAAAAGCAAATATGGGATCCTTCGCTGCAATGTGGTATATTCAGATGGCTAAAATACAAATTTTAACGCACCCGAATATTTTTTCATCTTTGCATTTATATACCGTGAAAACATGATCTCATCCGCCAGGACAAAATTGCTCCGATCCCTTCAACACAAGAAGTTCAGGGACCAGCATCACCTCTTTCTGGTGGAAGGTGAGAAAATGGTCGGTGAGCTGATGGGGCATGATCCGGATCAAAGATTCAGGCTGAGAGAAATATACGCCAATCCCGAATGGATAGACCGGAATAAAAAACAGGTGCAATCATCAGGCATAGAGATGGTGGAGGCCACACAGGCTGAGATTAAAAAAATAAGCAGCCTGGTAAGTCCGCAGAAGGTACTGGCTCTGGTATCCATGCCCGACTCCCCGCTGGAGATAGAAGAGCTTCTTCATACTCCGGTCCTGGCTTTTGAATCTATCCGTGACCCCGGAAATTTGGGAACCATCATTCGCACAGCCGACTGGTTCGGCATGAACCACATCGTTTGCACCCCCGATTCGACCGATGTATTTAATCCCAAGGTAGTACAGTCCACCATGGGAGCCATATGCAGGGTAAAGGTATACTACCACGATCTGAATGCACTGCTGGAATCCCCTGAAATGGCACATAAAGCTGTTTACGGAACCTTCCTGGAAGGAGAGAACATATACGAGACCAGCCTGGAACCTGCACCATTCATCCTTTTCGGGAACGAATCACAAGGTCTCTCAAAACGGTTTGATTCCCACATCCGACATAGAATCTCCATCCCCTCTTTCTCCATGAAAGGAAAGGGATCCGAATCTCTCAATGTGGCATCCTCGGTGGCAGTAATATGTTCGGAAGTCCAAAGAAGAACCTGAATTCTTCCGCTTGGAAGCACATCTTACTCGAAGTGAAAGTTGAGCATGATGAGGTAGGAACGGGCATGTGAAATGGAGTTCGCAAACTCGGGATGCTCCACCCTTCCATTGGGATCGATCATGTTAAGCAATCCGACCCCGAACTTGATTTCCGGCGCAAATTTAAAATACCTGAGATAAGTGTCTACCCCAAAACCAAACTCAAGGTAGACGTCCCCCCTTCTGAACTTCACATATTCGTTGGATTCACTATCGTACTTCCCCGATTTTTTGGCCGACATGTCGTATCTGAAATTCAGCCCTCCCAACAGGTAGGGTCTGTAATTGTTCACCCTGTCCGAACGGTACTTGAAATGGAGCGGAAAATCGAGAAAACTGGGACCCAGCGGGACCGGATTGGCCGCATTT
>SPBY01000055.1 GCA_004525825.1 Bacteroidia bacterium | reverse complement strand
GTTATAGGTGCTTTCATAGGAGGACATATTGAAATAGTTGTTCTCACTCAGCAGATGTGGCAATCCATAGACATCAGTTCCATATACTTTTGCCACATGGTTGGTCGATCCTGATGGATTCATTTTCCAACGATAATTCCCATAGATGATCCACCCTTTTACAGGTTCAATTTCAACCCCCGGAACAACGGTAATTTCATTCTGATTTTCATCGTATCTTCCACCCCTTTCCAACCAGATCTGAACAGCTTCACCTGCCAAACTGCCATCCGGGTAATAAGGAGCATTGGTTGGCCACTGGCGGGCAAGATTAAAGTAGAATTCATTATTGTTATAGCTCGGGCGATTAGTATTGGTCGAGCTTAATTTGCTGAGAAAATTAAAGCGCAGCCAATCATATACTTTGGTATTCACCCTGGCGCTAAGGGTATTGCGCCTGTGATTATCCCAGCCATATACATATAATCCATCCTGACTGAAAGTAGAACCTGAAATATAGAATTGGGTATTTTCATTTCCCCCACTTACACTGAGATTATGTATATTGTTTGGAACCCATTTCTTGTAAGATTCTTCATACCAGTCGGTATTCGCCCAGGAACCGTTATAGCTCAGCCAGAATTGTGGGTTATAGGGGATAGGAATCGTCCAATAATCAATCTCATGGGCCTGATACCGCTCCATATTATCCATGATTACTGGCAGAAACGGCTTGTCAACCCTCGAGTTTACAGCCCCAACATTGAAATACTCAGCAAAATCCAGTGAGTTCACAGAATGAGGTACGATAGTAGGAGTAGCGAAAGCATAATTGTTGGAATAATTTACCGATATACCATCTGTTCTGCCTTTTTTTGTTGTGACCAGAACAACTCCAAAAGCCGCACGGGCACCATAAATGGCAGAGGATGCAGCATCTTTCAGCACGGTAATACTTTCGATATCGGAAGGATTCAATTTATAAATATCCTGTTCGATCCCATCGACCAGTACATAGGGTGATCCTCCATTTATGGATCCCATACCCCGGATATTCATGTCCATTCTTCCCCCCAGTGCCCCTCCATCAGCTCCAACCGTAATATTCAAGTTAGGAGATAATCCCTGCAAGGCCTGGCTCACATTTGAAACAGGTCGGTTGACGATCTGCTTCGACTGAACCACATCCACAGCACCCGAAAGATTTATTTTTTTCTGCGTTCCATAACCAATTACCACAACCTCATCAAGGGTTTTGGTGTCCTGTACCATTTGAACATCAATCACCAGTTGGCCATTTACCGGGATTTCCTGACTAAAATAACCTATATAGGAGAAAATCAGGATCGCATCCTGGTTATCGATCTCCAGAGTATAATCCCCGTTCTGATTGGTGATAGTACCTTTTGCCTTTCCCTTGACCTGGATACTGACTCCCAGGAGCGCCGAGCCATCTTCTGCAGCTGTAACTATACCAGTGACCGTATGACTCTGAAATAAATCTGTATGAAAGCTTTTGGCAGAAACTGATACACTCCAAGACAGGAAGAGTAGCATGACCAGGGGTAGTGTCTTGCTCATTCTTGTAGGAGAATGACTGATTAATAGTGTCATCTTTTTTCTCATGGCATTCTTGTTTTGTTTTTGCTCCGTTTTATTTTATTTGGAGAAGTTCTCTCTCCTCCGTATTATTACTTATATCGGATTTGTCCAGTAAAGCCGGACGTAATATCTTCTCAGAAAGCATTTTAAGCTGGTCGCCGGCATGCTTACTTCCGGGCTGAGTTGAATTGCCATAACTGAGCAGGACCATGGCCCTGACCTTCTCTCCGAATTCAGTAACAGCCACAAAGGTTTCGCCTGCAATGGCCACTTTCTTATGCTCACTGACATCGGTATAGTAGATGGTTCTGAAAATACCATACTCACCCGGCCCGCCATTGGCAGGGTAATCATACCCATTTAAGCGATAACGATAAATAGCTCCCCAGGCCACATCTAATGCTCCATATTTTTGCTGAACCTCATTGGCTGCCTCCACCAGCATTTCTACTGCCAGTTTCTGATTCTTAATGCCATCCGGAGTAGTCGCTGGTTCTGTGGCGTTCCATGGAATTTCAAACAGATCATTTCTTACCTTATCCCACCAGGCTGCAAACAAGACAGCTCCTTTGCTGCCAGCCTCTGTCTTCTGGTCCCACTCCCTTAGGACCATAGAAGCTTTCATAACCGTTGAATCAGGATATTCTTCATTGGCAGCCAAGAGGTCATCCAGGAATCTATCTGCAGCTTCCATGCCGGTGTTGTGTTTCATATCCATCAACTGATCATAGCTGATGGCAGGATTGTTCTTAATCATATTGATGGCCCGTTGTGGTCTCAAAGGTGTCCACAGTGAACTCATGTAAGCGGGATAGTCCAATGGATCCAGCTCGGTAGGCAGGGTGCTGGTCCAGGGTGGGTCATTGCAGTTCTGTATAAAGCCTGAAGGTGGATTAAGTAAACGAGGCAAGTCTTTGTATGGATGGGTTCGGTTCCAGATGTACTTTGAGTTTGTACCATCAATGGTCCCTTTCCAGAATGCAAAATCCCCTTCTTTCCGCTTAGGTATATTGCCGTTAAACAGGTATAGTATATTGCCGGCCTTATCAGCATAAATCACATTAAACATGGAGGATTGCATCATTTTTAAAGCATCCTCAAATTCAGCTAGATTTCCAGCCTGTGCCATTCGATGGTATTGTTCAAATACCCGGGGATTTTCAAATCCTGCTATTCTGACCGCGTATGCTTTAGTTTCATTTTGCCCCACTACAGGTCCCTGTCTGGAGTATATTAATTCTGCTTCTTCTTCCAGCATTGAGCCATCTTTCTGCTTTACTTTCAGGGTCACCTTCTTTTTCTCAAAGAGTACAACTTTACCATCCAACAGATAGCCATCCCCCTGTAAAGTCAGTTCATAGCGGTCTGAAGCATCAATAGGATTGATGGTGTGTGCCCACCCCAGGTTTTCATTAAATGCCATGATTAAGGAGGGTATTCCTACCAGGGAGACGCCGTAGGCACTGAAGCCTTCCGTGGTCAAATGAGCCTCAAACAGGGTAAAAAATCCGGACCATGGAAGATGTGGATTTATGACCAGCATGGCATGATCGGTGGCTGACCTTGATGGAGCTATGGCTATGGAATTGGACCCGGCCTGAGCTGCGGCACCTGAGATATAAATATCTTCTGCAGCAAGAAATTCAAGGCTGGTAATCCTTAGCACATGTCCCATTACATCCTGTAGAGTCACCGGTAGAACCTGTTCAACATCATCACTAATTTCACCGGGATGCTTGGTGGCAAAATCATTTAGTCCTTTCACAAAGGCCTCCAGGTAGGTTTTAAATTCCGGGGATTGTTGCTGAACCACCTTCAGTGCTTGTTCAGGAACCTTGAAAAGCATGATTTTTTTATCTGAGACCAGATATTCGTCCCCAAAATACTCGGCTGCACAACCCCTTGCCTGCGCATAGAGCTTCAAAAGGAGATTTGCGTGATTATGCATCTGTGCCCAGCCATTAGCGTAATACATAGCCTCGGTACTTTCACCGTATATATGAGGCACCCCATAATGATCCCATAGAATTTCCGCTCCCCCCCTCTGGGCTTTGGCAGGCAAGACTGTAAAAGAAAGAGCAATTACAAGCAAGCCGGTGATTTTAATATTGGGATTCATATGTTTCATTGTCAGATTCTAATTTTGAATCAACCTGTTAATACTGGTCGCTTTCGGGACACAATCCCTGCATAGTACGCAATGATCACAAATGCGATGGCAGGCACCCAGTAGGCAATCACAATGTTGCCCGATTGATCTGATACAATTCCCTGAATCTGGGTTAAAAATGCAGCTCCGGCAATGGCCATGATCATACCGGCCCCTCCGATTTTAGTGTCTTCGCCGAGACCTGCTATTCCGAGACCGTAAATGGTCGGGAACATCAGCGACATACATCCGGATACTCCGATGAGTGCATATATCCCGAATCGGCCATGCCCATATATGGTAAGCATGCAAAGTACAACAGCCAGAATAGAAAGGGTGGTCAGCAAAACGCGGGGCCTGACAAATTTCATAAGACCGGTACACAGGAACCTGGAAAACACGAACAGGATCAGCGACATGATGTAGTAGGTTGCTCCGGCCTGTTCGGCGGTCCGTGGCAAAAGTGCATTGAGGCCCATCCATTCGCAAACTTTGTAGAAACCGGCAGCAAGGGGTTCCACATTTCGCAGACTTGAAATGATTTCGGCCATGGTAGCGTTTTCTCCGAGCTGTGCTATGGTCTGATCCAGGTGAAGTTGCTGCATGGAATACCTGATGATAAAAGACCACACAGCAATCTGCGCCCCCACATAGAAAAACTGTGCGGTAACAGCCCATACATAATTCCTGTTTTTCTTTAAGCGCCGGAAGGTGCCCGAAAAATCAAGTTTCTTATCATCTTCTTTGAGCGCCGGCATTCTCGTAAAGTATATAGCCAGTGCCAGAAGTACCATGACCAATCCGATAGCCATGTAGGTCATGGTTACTGCATTCAACTCCACACCCTGGATCTTTATCAACTCCTCTGCAGGGAGGGCTGATCTCTCACTGGCACTCAGTGTATTCAGCCGCGACAGAATAAAGACTTGGCTGATTACTACCCCGGTAATTGCGCCAAAAGGGTTGAAAGACTGAGCAAAATTGAGCCGTTGTGTCGCTGTTTTCTCCGGGCCCATGGCACATACGTAAGAGTTAGTCGAAGTCTCAAGAATAGAAAGTCCCGCAAATAGAATAAGTATGGCAAAAAGGAACATCAGGAAACTGATATTGATGCTCGAACCCGACAGAAGCATGGCAGGATAAAACAGAAATGCCCCGAAAGCGTACATCCCAAGGCCAAGCAGTACGCCCGATTTATAAGTAAATCTCTTTATGAATAAGGCCCCGGGGATCGCGAAACATCCGTAACCGAGCAGATAACATGATACCTGTATCCATGCGGTCTTGGAATCGGTCAAACTCATGATCCTTTTAAAAGCCGCAAGCATTGTATCGGTCAGGTTATTGGGCACCGCCCAAGCAAAGAATAGGGCAGAAAGAAGAATAAAGGGCAACACGATACCTTTGGGAATAATTCGATCCTTTGCCATGTACATCCTAATTATTAGTTGATTCCATTATTTCTTTCTTTTCGAAGGCCTCTTTGATATCATTAATGGTCATTCCAAATAGTTTTTCCGTGATGAAGGACAATTTATTTTCCTCACCTGTGATATGAAATATTTGCTGGGTATGGCTTATTTGATTTCCGGCAGAGATCAATGCTGCAGGAGAGGAACTCTCGATTTCATAAAAAGGGCCCATGATGGATCCATCCTCCACCGGACCGTCGTTGTAGGCATTTAACACATCACCTAGGAAGGGATCCTCCTGCGCTCCCCATTTCGAATTTACATATACAGAGGCTTGATCTGCTTGCGAATACTTTAACAGTGTTAAAACCTGATTTTCTGAATCATAGCTGCCACAATAGGGCAATGCACGATATGGAGAAAGACCAATCTTACTCCGGAATTTCCCATCGGTCTTAAACAGAAGCAGCCCGTTTCTGGTGATCAGTCTGTCGGATGGAACCTTCCCAAAATAATCATCCGTAACTATTTTGCCTAAGTCCATATCCTTTCCCTCGTGGAAGGGAATCACCACCACTCCTTTTTCAGATGGATTGAACATTGAAAGCATCCAGATAGATAAAGCCCCTGTGCTTCTGTCCCAATCAAACTCACCCCTGTTAATCAGTACATTCTCCGATTCATATCCGACGAAAGATAAAGAAGTATCAAGAGTGACTGCCAGTGCATGGTCTGCCTCCCCCCGAGAGAGGATCCTCACCTTTCGTTCGATCCCGATATGCAGTTGGGTCCCTGAGGCATTCCTTAAGGTAAAGTCCTTTTGGAAGCTAACACTTTGCGGGCTTTGAGAGATTAGATCAAAAGGCTCTGTATCAATAAACTTTGGGACATTCCAATTGGGAAATTCCTGCTCCTCTCCTTCTTCAAAATAGATCGAAAAGTCCCCCCCCTCAGGCCCCAACCAGAATCGTTCTTCTCCACCGTAGGGATTGAACTGATCATTCTTTTCTCCGGATTCGATCAGGGAATAGTTGATCCAGCCATAACTGGTTCCTTCATCGCCACTAACACTGCTGGTCATTACTCTGCCCTGGTATCCGGGTACAATGAGTACGGTGGCTTTTGATCCAGGATCATTTAATTCTATAAAATCTATGTTGTTTTTGCTTAGAAACTCTGCATCGTAACCATAGCTTCCTTGACTAAATGGACTTTTCATTTGTTTGGAATCGTTATTTTCCCGGGGTGTGCAAGACAGCATGGAACATAAAACCACCATGCTTGTCACCCGGAAACAATATTTATAGCTTGATGCATTCATCTTTAGGTGTTTTATAATGCTCATGAATATATGGGGCCATAATTGAAACAAGCCCGGTAATCGGCTCCTTCCATCTCACTTCCAAATGCACTCCAGGCGCTGGGGCGAAAAATCGCCTCATCAGGAACATTGTTCATACATACCGGTATCCTCAGCATGGAAGCAAGTGTAATCAGATCGGCTCCAATGTGACCAAAGGATATGGCTCCATGATTTGCACCCCAACCGGCCATCACCGAGTAAACATCCCTGAATGGTCCCTTACCGGTGATTCTTGGAACAAACCAGGTTGTGGGCCAGCTGGGATCTGTTCTCTGGTCCAGAACCGAATGGATCTTCGCTGGAAGTTCAATGGTCCATCCTTCAGCAATTTGCAACACAGGTCCCAGCCCTTTCACCAGGTTGATCCGGCTCATGGTTACAGGCATCTGGGCTGCAGTCTTGAACTGTGAAGAGAAACCTCCGCCCCTGAAATATTCCTTGTTGCCAGGACACCAGCGTGTGTTTTTAAGACAGAGATCGACCTCTTCAGTCTGAATTTCCCACCAGGGTTTCATGGCCGGATTTCCCTGAGCATCGCGCTGCTGGGCAGTTGCATCCAGGGTGGTTGAGCCAGAATTGATGAGATGGATAAAACCGTTGGACGCCAGTCCACTCAGATCATAGCCAGTAACCCGCTTTACCGATTGAGGACTCCAGAAGGTGCGCACATCTGAAAAAATCTGTGCAGTATTGGTCAATAAATGCCCAAACAGCATGGATACCCCATTCAAACTGTCGTTCTCAGTAGCAAATACAAAAGGCTGTCTGATCCCGTTCCAGTCAAAAGAAGAATTGAGAATGGCTTCCGTAAAATCACCGTTTGGATAAAAGTCGGTCCATTGCCTTTGGCCCTGGAAGCCGGCTGCCAGGGCATTTTTTCCCCGGGCTTCTTCGCCAAATCCCAATTCTGTCAGCTTGGGGTTCCCTATCATCAGATCTCGGCAGATAAGTGTCATTTTTACTACGGTCTCCCATTCCCAGTCTTTTCTTGTGCGATCAGAAGGCACTTTGTTCGGATCAGGACCCTCCTGACACTTTTCTCTTGCCCACGATATTGCCCGTTCAAATTCACTCTGGTCATAGATTAGCATGTCGATCCTGCGACGTATTTCTGTCATGTCCACAAATTCGGTCCTCATCCCCAGGTAATCCTGGAAAAACTCCGGGTTTACCATTGATCCGGCAATACCCATGGAAGCATAACCAATGGAGAGATATGATTTACCCTTCATCTGGGCAAGAGCAAGCCCTACATTCACAAATCGAAGAATTTTCTCCTGGACATCTCCAGGAATGTTCTGATCATTCGAATCCTGAACATCCCTGCCGTAAATACCAAATGCAGGCAATCCTTTTTGGGCATATCCCGCCAGGGCTGCAGCCAGGTAAACAGCACCAGGCCGCTCGGTTCCGTTAAAACCCCAGATGGCTTTGGGTATCAAAGGGTCACTGTCCATTACCTCCGTACCATAACACCAGCATGGCGTTACTGTCAGTGAAACACTCACTCCTTCACGTGAGAATTGTTCAGCACAACGGGCCGCATCCGCAACCCCACCTATGCTTGTATCTGAAATGATGCATTCAACCTTTTCACCCGAGGGAAATCTGAGATTCTCTTCAATAAGGAGGGCGGCAGCCCTGGCCATGTTCATGGTCTGGTTTTCGAGTGATTCCCGAATCCCAGCTTCGCGACCATCGATGACAGGTCTTATTCCGACCCGTGGCAATCTTCCAATTAATCTGTGCTTCATATCTTTTCTGGCTCAGTTAGTTTCAAGCTCCTGCCAGGCAGGTATTTTGGGAAATTTTGCATGTGGATCTGATTGGTACCAGAAACAGACAGATGAGATATCCGATTGCTGCGGAAGGTAGCGTCCGCCATGTCCCCACCCAAGGTCCTGGATGGTAATTTTGAGATCTGTTTCAAAACGCACCGGGTCCATAATGTGCCATCTGTAGAGCCCAAATCGTTGTTGAGAAAGATAGGATCCATTGGGACGGATCACCTGGTGAAGTCCCGCGTAAGGCGTACAGAATTCCTTGTACTGTCCTTCCCGGTCGAAATTGTAAGAACCACAGAAGTAATCCTCCGTTCCGGTTCCGCAGATGGTTGGGAAATCGGTATCGCCGTCCATGTAGAATTTTATTTCCCCCTCTCCCCACCATCCGTTGTTATTCACACCCCATGCCAGATACAGTCCAACGAATTGTCCTTTCCCCTTTATGCCATCAACAATGGTATATACAGATGTTTTATTGGGATTGGTGCGATGAAACTGGGCGTGAAAATATGCCGCATCTGCGGGTACATCCGTAAGGGTAAAATCCACCTGATAGTAGAGAGTCATGGTTTCACTTTCATTGATGTTCTCCATGGTAATCCTGCATTTTTTCCGGAAGGGCATTGTCCAGTAACAATTAAAGGCACTGCCGGGATTTACACACACAGCCAGTGAACTTAGAGGGGCATATACATTCCAACCCATTCCAAAAAAATCTCCCACCGGACATTCAACGGAGGGTTCCTTTTCATCGTCCCAGAAGATCCGGATAATTGAAAAACGCCAGTTTCCAGTGGGGGTCATCCAGATATGTTGAATGGCTCCTGGCCCCTCAATCTCAGCCATAGTAAAGGTCTCCCCGGGCTTAATCTTTACAAAAGGGTTTACTTTCCAGGCTTGTCCGAGATCCCGGGCTGCATGAGAGGCGTTTGCCACATTGGGCAGGTCTTTATCCTTGATATCTGCCATACCTCCTTTTCCTTTCTCACCGGTAAAATTTTCAGGACTGATCGACCGTGTTTTGGCATTTGACAGCCGATACAGGTTGCCCATATTCATATCCAATCCATTAAAAGGTTCCTGGGTGAAAGCCAGAAAGGGCAGAGTTAGCACTAAAAAATACACTGTAATCCTCTTTTTCATGACTCAGATGTTAATATATTTTTGCATAATCGTTTAAGCAACTAATCAAAATTTTTATGTATTGACTGTATTTCGCACAATCAGGGCGGGACTAAGCATGACCTGTGTTATCTTGCTTGATCCGTTTATTAGGTTCAGTAATACATTAAATGACTCCTTCCCCATTTCTTCAAGTGGTTGCTGTACAAAACTCAAGGGTGGATCGAACAGATCAAAGCTTTCCCCTCCATCAAAGCCAAAAAAGGCTATATCCTTAGGTATTTTCAGAGATTTTTTCTGAATACAGTATAATCCGTAAACAGACAAGGCATTCGTAGCGAAAATAAGTGCTCTACTCTCTTTCTGTACAGCTACTATCTCATCAAACGCTTTTCCTATATCTTCCTTATAATGCTCCGGTCTGATTTCAACAAGATGAAGGTTTTCAGCCAGGTTATTGTACTGCATAGCTTCCCTGTATCCTCGGATCCGCTCTTTCATGTGAATCAGATCGAGTTCATAAGCACACAAGCTAATGTTCCTGTATCCTTCATTTATCAGTTGAACTGTTGCATCGTAGGTAGCCCTGTAGTTATCTAGAACAACATGACTGGCATTGATTTCCGGAAAATAACGGTCCACCAGCACAAAAGGTGTTTTCTTTTTGGCAAGCTCACGTATTTGCCCGATAGTACCTTCTGTAGGAACGATTATAAAACCATCAACCTGCCGGTTTGATAGGGTGTTGATCAGTGATTCAGATTTAAATTGATCTTCATCCGAACTACCAAAAATCACTGTGTATCCTTGATTTGAGGCTTCATTTTCTATGATTCTTGCCAGATGACCAAAAAACGGGTTGGCAATATCAGCCACTATAAGCCCAATCGTCTTAGTGGATTTCATTCTCAGACTACGTGCGATTTGATTGGGCTGATAATTTAATTCTTCGGCAGCCTCCCTTATTTTCTTAACTACCTCCGCACCTACTCTTTTCTCTTTTTCCTGGCCGTTGATCACATAGGATACAAGTGCAATGGAGACTCCCACCTTGTTGGCTATATCTTTCAATGATACTCTTTTCTGCATTTGCCTTTATCTTTGGTGAGTTTTAAAAAAGCCTGTGAAATATGATTTACTGATCAAATATATGCTTAAACGTTTAAATAATCAAAACTATTTAACGCTTTTATTAGAAGTTATTGGCTGAAAATTGATTTCGCGGTATCAAAGGCAGAACTGTCGCTACTTTTCCACCATGACATTATGCCTTGAATCAGGCCAGAAACATGTCACTCTTTCCCTAATTATACCCCGGGCATAGTTGTTGTCTGGCTTATATAATATC
>SPBY01000058.1 GCA_004525825.1 Bacteroidia bacterium | reverse complement strand
GGCAGTTTTTAGATCTTCTACAGCACCCGATTTTGCCTGGATCAGGTGGTCGCAGTGAACCGTGGAGGGTACTGCCGCCCTTGGTTTTCCGGCCTGCATAAACTGCAAGAGTGCCATCTGGGCCGTGGCATCCTGCATGGCCACCCTGTCGGGCTTGAAATCCACATAGTCGGCACCCCTTTCAAAGGATTGTAAGGTGGTAAAATCGTACAGGTGACCGTATAATATTTTTTCGCTTAGGGTCAGGGGCCTTTGAAGCAAAGATCTGACAGCGCTGATCCTGCCGGGAAATGCCTGGTAGGTTTTTTGAATCATTTCGAAATCGAAGGTCATGGGCGCAATTTTGAATTAAATGCAAATATATTGGAAAATGATCTGTATGCCTGACGTAATACTCATTAGATTGTTCAGATTTTTATACTTTTATTCCTCAGTTGAGACAATTGCCCATGAAGACTGCCATGTTTTTCGAAAATGTAAGGATTGCTTTGAAGTCCATCAGGACCAATATGCTCAGAACCATCCTGACCATTTTTATCATAGCCTTTGGAATTATGGCGCTGGTGGGAATCCTGACAGCCATCGATTCCATTAAGAACAGCGTGACCGAATCCTTCAGCCTGATGGGGGCTAATACCTTCACCATTGAGTCGAGGGGCATGCGTGTTCAGATCGGGAACCAATCCTACCGAAGAAAGAACTACGATTTTATCTCCCACAAGCAGGCCCAGGAATTTAAAGAGATGTATAAATTGCCGGCCAAGGTGTCGATTTGGACCCAGGCTTCGGGGACAGCCATCGTGAAGTACAAGTCTTATAAGTCTAATCCCAATACCTCTGTGATTGGAGTGGACGAGGATTATATTTTTACTGCCGGATATGAAATAGAGAAGGGGAGGAACTTTTCTGCCAGCGAAATAGAGAGCAACTCCAACCTGGTGCTTATTGGAGCCGATCTGGCCAGGCTGGCTTTTGAAAAAAACCAGGATCCGCTGAACCGGTTCATATCTGTTGGAAGCGGGAGGTACCGTGTCATTGGGGTGTTGAAATCTAGAGGGACTTCGGGAGGCTTTGGAACCGACCGGAACTGCCTGATCCCTTATACCAATGTACGGCAGTATTTTTCGAGACCGCAGATGCGCTACTCCATCAGTGTGATGCCCGACACACCTCAAATGTTAGAGGTGAGTGTATCAGAAGCAGAAGGGATTTTCCGAAGGGTGAGGAACCTGGATGCACGGGACGAGAGCGATTTCAACATCACACAGAGCGACCAGCTGGCCCAGATGCTTATCGAGAACCTGAAGTATGTGACCATGGCAGCCACCATCATCGGTCTGATTACCCTGTTGGGAGCTGTGATTGGTTTGATGAATATCATGCTGGTTTCAGTCACAGAACGTACCAAGGAGATAGGTACCCGGAAGGCACTTGGGGCAAAATCCATCATGATCAAACGGCAATTTCTCTATGAGGCAATTGTGATCGGTCAGATGGGGGCTGTTGTTGGTATCTTGTTAGGAATTGTCATTGGAAATGGTGTATCTTTAGCCATCGGATCCAGTTTTATCATTCCATGGAAATGGATCATACTGGGCATAGGATTGTGTTTTGGGGTAGGGATCATTTCAGGCTATTTCCCGGCTGTGAAGGCATCTCGTCTCGATCCAATCCAAGCTTTGCGGCACGAATAAAACGACAGGTTAGCATATGGAAGACCTCTTTTTGAAAAAGACATTCAACTCGCCCGAAGTGGAGTTCATTGCTGATACCGGAGAGCTCTCCCTGGAGGGAAGATCCATACCGGAAGACCCGGGTGAGTTTTTCGAGCGTTTGATTGACTGGATCAATGAATATTTCCTCAATCCCGTGGAGAAGTCCGTGATGAGCATCAAGCTCGAATACATCAATTCCGGTTCGTCCAAATACATGCTGGAATTGCTTCGGATCATGAAGATCAATCATGATTCCGGAAAAGATGTGCAGATCAAGTGGTATTTTGAAGAGGGCGATGAATCCATCGAAGAACTGGGAATGCATTATGAACAAACCATTCAGATTCCCTTCGAGCACATAGAGTACTATTAGTTCCAACCCCAAATATAGCATGACAAAAGGCTGCTCCTTAGGGCGGTCTTTTTTTGTTAGGTATGCCCAGTCATCGCTTAAAATCTTTACTGCATAAATATTTATAGGCTTCCGCCCGGGCATACCTAACATTGGTTTGCCCTTCTAAGGATCAGCCTCTTGATTCTATGGTTTGAAAGTGAGGCACGAAAAAAGGGAGCTCGTGAAAGCTCCCCTGAAACATATAATGAAAGAAGGATGTCTTATGCTTTGTCAACTGAATACATGTGGATAAGCAGTTCAACCACCTTGGCTGAGTATCCCATTTCGTTGTCGTACCAGCTAACTACTTTTACGAAGTGGTCGTTCAGACCGATTCCGGCACCTGCATCAAAGAACGATGTGCAGAGTTCGCCCAGGAAGTCGGTGGAAACCACAGCATCTTCAGTGTAACCAAGTACCCCTTTCAGTTCGCCTTCGCTGGCCTCTTTCATGGCAGCGCATACAGTTTCGTACGAAGCAGCTTTGTCCAGGCGGACAGTAAGGTCAACTACAGATACATTGGGGGTGGGAACCCTGAATGCCATACCGGTTAGCTTACCATTCAGCTCAGGAATCACTTTTCCAACAGCTTTGGCAGCACCAGTGGAGGAAGGAATGATGTTCTGTCCAGCTCCGCGTCCGCCTCTCCAGTCTTTCATGGAAGGACCGTCCACAGTTTTCTGGGTGGCTGTAGTGGCATGGACGGTGGTCATCAGGCCTTCTACGATTCCAAACTTATCGTTCAGCACTTTGGCCACAGGAGCAAGGCAGTTGGTGGTACAGGAAGCGTTGGATACAAAGTTCATGTCCCTGGTGTATTTCTTGTGGTTCACGCCCATTACGAACATGGGGGTGTCATCCTTGGAAGGAGCAGACATAATTACTTTTTTGGCTCCGGCGTCGATGTGTCCCTGGGCTTTCTCCTTGGTCAGGAAAAGTCCGGTGGATTCAACCACATACTCAGCACCAACAGCGTCCCACTTAAGGTCTGCAGGATTTTTTTCAGCGGTAACCCTTACAGTGGACCCATTTACAATGAGGTTTCCGTTTTTTACTTCTACGGTTCCCTTGAAACGACCGTGAGTTGAGTCATATTTGAGCATGTATGCGATATAATCTACGTCGATCAGGTCGTTGATGCCTACCACTTCCACCTCAGGCATCTCAGCAGCCACCCTAAAGACCAGTCTTCCGATCCGTCCGAATCCATTAATACCAATTTTTATTTTTCCCATGATTTTAATTATTAAATGATTACGTTAAATAGTGTTTCTTGAATAACAGGAGTGCGAATTTACCAAATTAAATTCTTTCGGCAAAACACTCAGAGGGGCAAAATGGGGTATTAATATAGAATTAATAAATGGGGTAGGGAAGGGTATCTTTTTGGGCTTTTCGTTCAGCCCTTTTCTCTTTCCAACTCTTGGAACGCGATGCTTCGCTGATATCGATGATCCGGCCAAAGCGATAGCCCACCATCAGGTTGACAAAGAGGAAGTTATTCTCTTCAGTGGCCATAATATTGATATCCTTTGGATAGACTGTCAGGCTGACCGCAACTTCCAGGGCATGGATGATGGCATCCTTCTGGCTGTATTCAAAACTAAAGCCTGCTTTCCCGGTCAATCCGGGTACAATTTTTAATTCATTGAACCCCATGAAGAAGGGACCCCGTCCACCAATATTTGTCAGGTGGAGACTGGGAGAAAACTTCAGGTACTCTTCATGAATAATTTCACCCACGGGCGAAGTGGTGAATACCTTGTAGTAGATTGGTTTGAGAAAGCCAATGGATATTCCGCCTGTATAAAACATTCTGACCGAGATGCCCGTTCTGTCAATTTTGCGGTATAGTTCCTTCTGCCAGCCTGCCATCCCTTTCAATTCCCAGAACAGATTCTCCTTGCCGAATACATAACGGTGTGTACTGTAGTTGTAGGAAATGACTGTCTTATATTCTTTGGGATGCTTCACATAGGCGAATTCCGCATCTATGATAAACTGGTTCCTGGCGTTCCTCCAGTAACCATGCCTGTAATTGGCACCAAAACCGTTGGAATTGAGAAAAACACCAAAAGTGCTTTCATCCCGAAGCATCACCCTGAGCTGCTCATCAATTTCGCCCTGGGCAAGCAGGGAGCCTGAAGAGAGCAGGGCCAACAGTATGATTAAGCTGGTATTTCTCATTGCTTTTGAAACCGCAAACACCATGCAAATTAACGAAATAATGGAGGCAATTGTTTAGGGGAGGGCAAAAAAAAAGATCTACCAAAGGTAAATCTTAACATATTCAGGGCCGGTAAGTCTTATGCCAGCCTACGTGGTCGGTTCTGTTTGTTCAGTATCAGCCTGGCTGTAAGCAGGGCAAACATGCTTATTGCACGAACTCATCAGAATACCTACTGCAAACACAACTGCTAAAATGATCACTGCTCTTTTCATGTCAAACCGGTTTAAATCCTAATGGTGTGTTACAAATATAGAACTTATCTTATTACAAAAAAATTGCACACCTATCCACTTAAACATCCTTGGAAGGCAAAAGGTTACATGAACTTTCTGTTTTTAAGGATGAACCATAAAGCCCTGTTTTTCCAATATCTCTAGTAAAGACTTGGAAAACAACACATTATCATCCTTTTTGTAGCGAACATCTGTAAATACCTGAGCCAGGGTTTCTTTCTTGTTTTCTTTGATAAACTCTTGATAAGTTGCCATCAATTGCTTCGCCTGATAATGGCTGTGAATATCTGAATCGGAGTAATCGTGATATTTCTCCCGGTGCACCACCGCTTCAAGAGGAAGCCTGTCATTTAGCTCGGGCATTTCGTCGGGATATCCCACGGTCACCGTAGCGACGGGTACCACCCCCTTCGGCAGGTCGAGTACTTTTATGATCTGCCCGGCCATGTAAGTGGTGGTCCCCAGGTAACAGATCCCCAGTCCCGCATCTTCAGCGGCCACGCATACATTCTGCGCCACCAGCAGGGCATCGATGGCTGCGGTAAAGAAGGAGAGGAAATTATCGTATCCGGGCTCGGCTTTGTTGAGACGGCACCAACGATTGAAGCGGTTGAAGTCAGCACAGAAGGTTAGTACCACAGGCGCTTCTTTCACCATTGGCTGGTTGAAGTGGCAGGGAGCAAGCTCGTTTTTAAGCTCTTCCTCGGTGGTCACGATGATGGAGTATACCTGCATGTTGCCGGTTGTAGAGGCCCTGGTTCCGGCTTCCAGGATGTAGTCAAGGATGGGGGAAGGTATGGGATCGGACTTATATTTTCTAATGGTCCTGTGGTTGAGAATGGTGTCTGTCATGAAGCATAAAATTTTGCCAAAAATAGTGATAATATGCCGGGATGAATGATTATTTTCACCCATTCGTAATCTTTACTTAATCCCCACATAATGATACACCTTTCCAGAACAGGGTTTTCCCTATTGCCTTTAGTTTTTGCTCTGGCCGTGCTCTTCAGCCCGGTTGAGACCAGTGCCCAAAAGAAAAAAAATCAAGAAAAAGAGAAGGTGGAAGGAATCGATTCCAAACTCCTATCGGGTATGAAATGGAGAAGCATCGGACCGGCCCTGACCTCGGGCAGGGTGGCCGACTTCGCGGTGAATCCCGATAAGCAGAGCGAATGGTATGTGGCCATTGCTTCGGGCAATGTTTGGAAGACCGTTAACAACGGAACTACCTTCCAACCTGTATTTGATAAATACGGATCCTATTCCACGGGTGTTATTACCATGGACCCTAACAATCCCAACCTGCTCTGGCTGGGAACCGGGGAGAATAACCATCAGCGGGCCCTGGGCTACGGCGATGGGGTCTATAAATCGGAAGATGGCGGTGAATCCTGGAAGAACATGGGACTGAAAGAATCGCGTCAGATTGGAGGCATTGTGGTGGATCCCAGGAACTCCAATGTGGTCTTTGTGGCAGCTGAAGGATCGGTCTGGGGACCTGGAGGGGAACGCGGACTATATAAAAGCACTGATGGCGGTGAGAACTGGAAGAAGGTGCTGGAGATCAGCGAGAATACGGGAGTCAATAACGTGGTGATGGATCCGGTGGATCCCGAGGTGATTTATGCCACCAGTGAGCAGCGCAGACGGCATGTTTTCACCAAGATCGGAGGCGGCCCCGAATCGGCCGTGTATCGTTCCGTGGATGGTGGGGAAAGATGGGACACCATCATGAAAGGACTTCCCAAGGTGCATATCGGGGGAATGGGAATTGATGTTTCCCCGGCCGACCGGAATGTGGTCTACCTGATTATGGAAGCAGCGGAAGGAAAGGGAGGATTTTTCAGATCGGAGAACCGTGGAGCTTCCTGGAAAAAAATGAGCGATTACCATTCCAGCGGCCAGTATTACAACGAGATTTACTGCGATCCGGTGGATGTTAATAAGGTCTACTCCATGGAGACCGTTTCGAAAGTCACGGTGGACGGTGGCAAGACCTGGAATAGTATCAGTACAGAGAACCGGCACGTGGATGATCACGCTCTGTGGATCGATCCCAGGGATACCAAACATTTCCTGATCGGTGGGGATGGAGGCGTCTATGAAAGCTTTGACGGCGGACTCACCTTCCTTTACAAATCCAATCTTCCGGTGACCCAGTTTTACAGGGTAAATGTGGACAACGAAGAACCTTTCTACAATGTGTACGGGGGCACCCAGGACAACAATACCCTGGGAGGGCCCTCCATGAACAAAAGTACTGTAGGAGTTAGCAATGAGGACTGGGAAGCCATTAAAGGCGGAGATGGTTTCTGGGCAGCAGTGGATCCAATAGATCACAACATCGTTTATTGTGAGTCGCAGTATGGGAATGTGAGCCGCTACGACAGGTTGAGCGGGGAAGGCATCAGCATCAAACCATGGCCACGTAAAGGTGAGGATACTTACAAATGGAACTGGAACGCTCCTATGATTGTGAGCCAGCACTCTCACACCCGCATCTACATGATGGCCAACAAGGTCTTCCGTTCCGACGATCGGGGTAACTCCTGGGAGGTGATCAGCGAGGATCTGGGCTCGGGCGTGGATCGCAATACCTGGCCGGTGATGGACCAGTTCTGGAGCTGGGATGCAGTGGTAAAGGATGTAAGTACCAGCCTCTGGGGAACCGGGGTCTCTATTTCAGAATCCCGGATCGATGAGAACCTGCTCTATACCGGTACTGACGACGGGGTAATCTCCGTCACGGAAAACGGGGGAAAGAACTGGAGCAAAGTTTACTCATTCCCCGGAGTCCCTGAATATACCTATGTGAGCGACCTGCTGACCGATCGTTTTGATGCCAATGTAGTCTATGCCACCTTTGACAACCATAAACGGGACGACTTCAAACCATATGTACTTAAGAGCTATGATAAAGGAAATAGCTGGGTGAATATTTCGGCCAACCTGCCTGAGAACGGAACCGTCCATACCATCGAGCAGGATCCGGAAGTACCGGGATTATTGTTTGTAGGTACAGAATTTGGATTCTATTTCAGCCTTGATGGGGGTGGGGTCTGGACCAAGTTTAGCTCCGGACTTCCAACCATTGCAGTGCGCGACATGGTGATACAGGAAGATAAGAATGATTTAGTGCTGGCCACCTTTGGTCGTGGATTCTATATCCTGGACGACTATACACCTTTGAGAGAGCTGGCCATTAACCAGGCAGTGATGGAGAAGACTGCCCATATTTTCCCTGTGTCCGATGCTTTGATGTATATCCAGAGCGGAGGCAAATACGGGCAGGGTTCCACCTTCTTCAGCTCAAAGAATCCCGATTTCGGGGCCACCTTTACCTATTTCCTGAAGGATGTACCCAAGACCCTGAAAGCAGAACGACAGGAGAAAGAGAAGGAGCTGTTTGAGAACAAGCAGCCCATTCCCCAGCCCACGAGGGATCAGCTAAGGCTGGAGGAGTCTGAGGAGTCTCCCTACCTGGTTTTTGCCATCCGGGATGCCTCAGGGGAGGGGATCAGAAAACTCTACACCAAAGCTTCCAAGGGGCTGAACAGGATAAATTGGGACCTGCGCTATTCATCGACTCGTCCGGTCTCTGCAGTTGCTGAGAAGAGTGAAAAAATGGAATCCTCCTCCAGCGGAACCCTGGCCATGCCTGGAACCTACAGCGTGGAGCTGTACCTGGTGGCCCGGGGTGAGGCAAGCCAGTTGGTGGAGCCTGTTCCCTTCAAGGCCAAACTGCTGAAACAGGCCACTCTTCCTGCGAAGAATCCTAAAGCAGTGGCAGAGTTTCAGGCAGAAGTGTCAGAACTCTCCAGGGTGATGAGTGGCACACGGCAGATGGCCCGTGAACAGCAGATCAAACTAAACACCTTCCGTAAAGTGATGAAGGAGACCCCGGGAACCGGAGCCAACATGCTCATCGATGTGCTTGCTTTGCAGGATGAGCTGGGCCAAATCATCTACAAGCTGGAAGGGCCCTCGGCCACGGCCAGCTGGGAAGAGCTAAGTCCCATGGAGATGCCTCTGAACCGCAGGCTGAATGTCATGGTCCGCACCCACTGGTCTTCCACCTCAGATCTGACCAAGACCGAGACCGACCAGCTGGAAATTCTTCGTGAGGAGTTTCCACCCTTGCAGGAGGAGCTGAAGCGAATTGTGGCGAAGATTTCAGAGATCGACGGCAAACTCGAGGAGCTGAAGGCGCCCTGGACTCCGGGGAGGATTCCGGAGCTGGATTAAAAAGGAATTTCAGGGGTATTATAACACGATGATAATACATATATTCCAGGATGCTTTGACCAATCTTGCGCATCACTATTTTCAAATTTAAGAAAACTTTTTCCTTGAGAAATTTGCTTTGTATGTTAGAATAACCTAACATTGTATTAGAAATACATAACATTATGTTAGAACTAAGTAACAAAAAAGTAAAATTATGAGAAAAGCAATAGTTGTAGCAGTCCTGGCAGTCCTGGTGCTGGGTACCATGCTTCTCTGGATGTTCAATTCGGAAAGCGCTTTCAAGGGTAGTTCATCCATCATAATCGGTATACAAGTAGTTATACTGGTGTTTGCAGTCCTGGTTGTCGTGAAAAGATGGACCGCTAAGAAACAAAATTTGCCCGCAGAGGATGAAATGTCGAAGCGGATCCTGCAGCGCGGGGCAGCGACTTCCTACTACCTCTCCATATATATGTGGCTCGCATTAATGTATTTTGAAGAACGTATTGAACTAGAAAGGAGTACCCTGATCGGGGCTGGCATCCTGGGGATGGCAATTTTGTACGGGCTGAGTTGGGTCTATCATACTTACATCAAACGCTCCCATGACTAATCGCATCAGGGAGTTGCGTGCCCGAGATGAACTTACCCAGATGGACCTGGCCCGGAAGGTGGGGGTGAGGCGCGAAACTATTGTCTTCCTGGAGAAAGGGAAATACAATCCTTCTCTGAAACTGGCTTACGACATAGCCCAGGTGTTTGGAATGAAGATCGAGGAAGTGTTTGTGTTTTGAAACAATTAAATTGTTGTAAATTTGTTAATTATGACAATGTCAGATGCAAATATTGCTATTATTCGCAACTACTTCAAGGATAAGCCTGTTCTTAAAGCTTACTTATTCGGCTCTTATGCCAGAGGTGATGCAGGTGTAGGAAGTGATATAGATATTCTTGTTGAATTGGATTATTCAGAAGGGATAGGGCTTAAATATATTCAAATGCAGCTTGAGTTGCCGTCTTTGCTAAATAAGGAGGTTGACCTGGTGTCGGAACTGGCAGTTTCAAGACATGTCAGGCCTTTTATCGAAAAAGAGAAGAAGCTAATATATGAAAGGTCAGCTTAGCGATAAGGCCCGTTTGCATCATATTCTTGACGCTGTACAATCAATAGAAGCTTATGTTGAAGGAATATCGTTGGACGAATTCTCTTCTTCTTCGGAAAAGACTTTTGCAACGGTAAAGCAACTCGAGATCATTGGAGAGGCAGCCAACCGGGTATCAGATGAAACAAAAGCAATGGGACCTGATATTGAGTGGTCAAAAATCATTGCCTTACGCAATATACTCGTTCATGAGTATTACATAGTCGATCACATCATCATATGGGATATTATCCAGGTTGAATTGCCGAATCTGAAGATTCGAATAGAGGAATTACTCTCTACCTTCACCTAATAGCCACCTGGTCGAGTTGCTGCACCATCCATAGAGGGAAATCCACACTGACCCTTCGCTGTTCGAGTCCGGGACGAACAGCTTGTTCCAGATTGTAGTGAGCACTTACATTTTCACCGGCGTCAAATTGCGCATCAAATTCCGCTGCCGTGATATATTTCTTTTTCATTATCTCTTGCTTTTCTGACCAAAATGATTCTATCCTTGATAATTGAATTCGATCCCCAGCTCCTCGGCAATCTCCTTCATCTCTCTCTGAACGGGTTCAATCACATGGATGCCCTCCTTGCTGATGCGTTCCTCGTTACCCCTTTCTATATCACCGGGTATCAGAACGCGGTCGTGACCTTTGGCCGGTTTTGCAGCACGGAAGGTCTCGATCCATTTGTCCATCC
>SPBY01000099.1 GCA_004525825.1 Bacteroidia bacterium | reverse complement strand
TCCAATTCGGCCTCTACACTGATAATCTCCAAATCAAATATGAGGGTTTCAAAAGGAGGAATTTTTACTTTTTTACTGTTGGTATACTCACCCACTTCTCCATAGGCCAGTTGATAAGGAAAAATCATTCTCACTTTTTCACCTTCGTGCAAACGGGGAAGGACAAGATCCCATCTTGCCGCCCATTCCACACTGCTGGGTTTAAAAATAAAGGGATCGTCTGAGGTCTTTTCATCAAACACCCTTCCATCCAACAGATAACCTTTGTAGGCCACTGAAATGGTTGAATCCAGACCCACCAGGGGGCCATCGGTGGCTACATCCACCATGTAGCTAATAACTTTTTCGGTAGAAGCATCATACACAGTATCGTACTGGGCCACAGTATCCAGGTAGGTAGTGATCTTTCCCTGTTCGTAGGTATCGATTTCTTCCATACCTCCAATCACCTCCAGCAGTTCTATTTCGTATTTCAGGGACCTGTTGGCTCCCACGCTTCCGCTGTTTGTTGAGCCATAACCAAGCTCACTGGTAAACAACAAAGTGGCCTTTCCCCCTTCACGCATCATGCTCAGTCCTTCTTTCAAGCCCTCGACGTTGGCGCCATTGTACATTTTATAGGGACCATACATGGCTGCTGCATCAAATTGGCGGATGTCTTTGGCCACATTTTCGATATAGGTATCGTAAACCACATTGTCGGGAATGGTATAGGAAACATGGTTGACCAGTACCCAGTCTTCAGGACCGGGATTGTCTCCTCCACCTGCAGTGTACTCCAGGTAGTATAAGCCGCTGGCCTGGGGTTCCGCATCGGGATAGTTGGCAGCCAGGTAAATATTGAAGAAACGTTGCTCCTGCTCCATGATTTCCTCCGGGCTATCTTCTTCCGCTACACACGCAGACATCAAAGTTAGTGATACAGTGATGGCCAGTGTGAAATATATGATTCTTTTTATTCTCATTTTGTCTACTCTTCTTTTATCGGTATTTGCTTATAGCATCAAACCTTTCTTATCCGCAAATATTGTGCAAAATTAACATAATTCATGAACCTCAATCAACCTTCAGTACCTGAATTCGGTATATCAGGACCGTATTGCCTGGAATTTTCTCGCGATCACCGAAATTTCCATGAGCCAGATGAGGAGGGATCAGGAATATGGCTTCTGCGCCAGGGGCCAATTCCAGCATTCCCTGCTCCACACCCGATTCCACACCTCCTTTTCCCACCGTAATCACTTTGGGATTCTGTGCAGTGGCATGATAACAGGGTGTCCCGTCCAGCAATGTAGATTCGAAGGCGTAAGTCACCCTGTTGGTATCCATGATGCGGGGTCCTGTTCCTGGGTTTTCCATCACAATCCAGAGTCCGGAAGGTGTTAAATCTGCCTTCCAGCCTGTCCGGTCCAAGAAGGCTGAAATATGGTCCTGGTGCCTCTGGTACATGTATTGATTGGCCCTGACAAACTGCTCTGGAACCGGATTAGTTTCTGCTTCCTTCAATTCCTGAACAGGCGGATCACAACCGGTAATCAGCAGTGCCGCGGTGAAGATCGCAAGGATATAAATCACGCTATGCATCTTTGAGCCACTTTGAATACTCAGGCAGGAGAGATTCAAACTTTGAGAGGGTTAATTCCATGGAATCAAAGGAGTCCCCTCCGGCCGCATTGATGTGCCCACCTCCATGGTAGTGATCCGCAGCTATCTGGTTTGCCGGGAAGTTTCCCCTCGATCGGAAGGAGACCTTGATCCGGTCCTTCTTTTCCACAAACAAAGCGGTGAGCCTGATCCCCTTCACTGCAAAGGGAATATTCACAAACCCTTCAGTATCTCCCTTGCGGTGGTTAAATCTCATAAGTTCCTCATCTGTCAGACTGATGTAGGCAGCATGAAACTGTGGAAGTATGACCATCTTCTCCTGCATGCAATATCCTTGCAAGCGCAGGCGGTCCTCAGAAAAGGCATCATAAACGCTTGAATAGATCATGTCCTTATCCAGATCATACTTCATCAGATCCCCCACAACATGGAAAATCTCAGGATAGCTACTGGCGTAACTGAAGTTTCCCGTATCAGTCATAATAGCCACATAGAGGCAGGTGGCTATCTCTTTGTTCAACACATCCTGTTCAAATACCTCTTTCAGTAACAGGTAGATCATCTCTCCTACAGATCCCCGCCATGTTTCACTAATTGCGATATCCGTAAACTGCTTTGGATCCTGATGATGGTCAATCAGCACTTTGTGGGCTCCTGATTTTGAAAGGTATTCCTCGACCGGACCAATTCGTTTGGGATCGTTAAAATCCAGACAGAAGATCAGGTCGGCACCCTCAATGATCTCCACCGCCTTCTCCTTTTTATAGGCGAAAGTAGTGGAACGTTCAATGCCTGGAAGCCATCTGAGAAAATCTGGCAGTCCGTCGGGAATAATCACCTGTGCATCGAGTCCTTGCCGACTCAGCGCCAGGGCAAGTGCAAGACTTGACCCGATGGCATCTCCGTCCGGATTGGTGTGGGTAATCACGGCCACCCTGCTGGAGGAGGAAATCCAATCTTTCAGGGTCCTTGCTGTTCCTGCTTCTACCATAGCACTGATAATCATTTAGGAGAGCAAAGTTAAAAAATATTGAAAGGGGCTTAACAAAGCCGGAAATTATTTGTTAATATGCATTCTCAAAATGATTACTATGTCTGGAAACATCACCTTTACGATTATAAAGCCCACGGCCGTATCCCAAGGTTATATCGGCCCGATTCTAAACAAGATCCACCAGGGAGGATTCAGGATCTCGGCCATGAGGATGCTCTGGCTGACGCGTGGTGAGGCGGAACATTTCTACGAAGTACACAAGGAGCGCCCCTTCTACACCGACCTGGTTGATTTCATGACCTCAGGCCCCATTGTGGTGGCCATCCTGAATAAGGAAAACGCCGTGGAGGATTACCGAAAGCTGATTGGTGCCACCGATCCCGAAAAAGCCGAAGAGGGAACCATCCGAAAAGAGTTTGCCAAAAGCATGCAGGAAAATGCAGTGCATGGTTCAGATTCGGATGAGAATGCGAACATTGAGTCTTCGTTTTTCTTCTCGGGCCTGCAGAGGTTCTAAGAACACCTTTCAACGGAGAATCACATCGTCAATCACATTCATTCCTGCTGCTTCATTGAGTTTCGGAATCAGGGAGTCTTTCATCATGCTCAACTCGTTCCTGACCACTGAAGAGTGAAGTGTGACATAAAGTTTGCGGTTTTGTATCCGGAGCGATTTGGTCTTCTTGGCCACTGTAATGCCCAGCAGATCCTTCCATGATTTCATCAGCCGGTACTCGGCAAGACCTTTCTCCAGTCCATTTGCTTTGACAAACTGATGCAAGAGGGAATCGATTTTTTTGACATCTTTTCTTTCCATGGCTAGGCCTCCATCTCTACAACAGCAGCATCTTTACTTATTTTATACACCCTGTGATCTGCAGGAATCTCCTCCAGGATTCCCAGGAGCCGCTGTTCATTGGTGTCAGTGATGAAAATCTGGCCAAACTGGTTTTCTGCCACCAGGCTGATGATTTGCTTCACCCTTCTGGCATCAAATTTATCAAAAATATCATCCAGCAGCAAAATGGGCGGGACCTTGGTAAGCTTGCGCATAAATTCAAATTCGGCCAGTTTCAACGCCACCAGGAAGGTTTTTTGCTGCCCCTGCGACCCACTTTTTTTCAGGCTATGCTCTCCGAGAGCCATTCCCAGGTCGTCTTTATGAATGCCGAAAGTGGAGTACTGAATGATACGGTCTTTCTCATGAGATGCTTTCATTCCTTCCCCGAAACCAGAATCGTATAACTGGCTCTGGTAGTTCAGGGTGACCGTCTCCCGCATACCCGAAATATGTGTATGAAAAGCATTGAATACTGGCAATAGTTCATCTACAAAACGCCGTCTCTCCTCAAAAATGGGCTTGCCGTACCGGATTAACTGTTCATCCCAGACCTCCAACATCTCTCGGTCAAAATTACGTGAGACCGCAAAATCCCTCAGCAAGCGGTTTCGCTGGGTAAGCGCTCTGTTATACTGAATCAGGTTGTCAAGGTACACCCGGCTGTATTGTGCTATGACCCCGTTCATAAATTTCCTGCGCTCCTCACTTGCTCCGTTAATCAGGATGGAATCGGCCGGAGAGATCATCACCAGGGGGATCAGACCAATATGTTCCGAGAGTTTCTGATACTCCTTCTGGTTTCTTTTGAATTGCTTTTTCTTTTGCTTCCTGATTCCGCAGTAAATGTTTTCCTCCTTACCGAGCCGCTCAAAGATTCCCTGAACCACGCAAAAATCCTGATCGTAGCGGATATTTTGACTATCCACCGGATTCAGGTTGCTCTTGCAGAGAGAAAGGTAGTGCACTGCATCCAGTATATTGGTTTTTCCAACACCATTTTCCCCGACAAAACAGTTGATCTTTTCAGAAAACGGTATGTCGACCTGTTCATAATTCTTAAAATTGACCAGGGAGAGTGATTTAAGATGCATATACAAAATTACAATTTTTTATCAACGAAGCATATTGGTATATTTCACTTATCTTTATCCGCACACATTAAAACTCTAAGCAATTGATAAAAAGACAATTATTGATTCTTACACTTCCGCTAATCTTTCTAAGCGGATGTGCAGAACTAAGCTCCTTGATGCAATCTGCTCCCATGGATGTTCCGCTGTCAGAGGCGGAAGTTGCTGAAGGATTAAAAGAAGCCCTGATTACAGGTTCAAAAAACGCTTCATCTCTTCTCTCGGCTGTCGACGGCTACTACGGGGATGCATTGGTGAAGATCTTGCTCCCTGAAGAAGCATCAGTGATCATCGAAAACCTCGCGAAGATTCCGGGAGGGGACAAACTGGTGGAGGATGTCATTCTAAGCATCAACCGGGCAGCTGAAGATGCAGCTAAAGAAGTGGCACCCATCTTCATCAACAGCATCAAACAGATGACCATCAACGATGCATTTGGTATTCTTAGAGGGGCGGATAATGCTGCAACGCTGTACCTCATAAACACCACCCGTGAAGATCTTTTCCTTGTATTTAAACCAAAGATCAGGCAATCCACCGAGAAGGAAGTATTGGGAGGGATTTCTGCCAAAGACTCATGGGAAGCCCTGACAGGAAAATGGAACATTTTTGCCTCTTCCATTGCCGGGCGATTGGCCGGAGTAAGTCCTGTGAACACCGAACTTGATGATTACCTCACCAACAAAGCCCTGGACGGTGTTTTCCTGAAAGTCCAAGAGGAAGAAAAGAACATCCGACAAAATGTCTCCGCCCGCATCACTCCTTTATTGCAAAAGGTATTTGGTAGTCTTGACACTTAATCGGCACGGCACATACAAAAATGCTATTTTTTGTGGCGACACAAACCGCAAATTTCCAAAAAAGGATTACTTTTGCGGAAGTTTTTGAGAACCAACAAAATTACAGTGATGTCGAAGAAAAAAAATGTGAAGCAAGCGGACAAGAATCTGGAAGGCATTGAGCAGGCATTAACACGTTCCGAGCAATTTATTGAAGATAACCAGAAAAAACTTACCTATGTCCTTGGTGGACTTATCCTTGTCTTGTTGGTTGTGATCGGTGGAAACAGGTATTATCTGAAACCTCTCAATGAGGAAGCAGCTGCAGATATGTATTATGCCGAGCGCTTTTTTGAACTGGACTCCTTCAACCTGGCACTGAACGGATATGGGACCTACCCTGGATTCCTGAATGTGATGGACGATTACCGGATGAGTAAATCTGCAAAGATTTCAAAATATTATGCTGGAGTATGCTTCCACCAGCTTGGGGATCATGAAACAGCCATAGAGTATCTGAATAAGTTCAAAACAAATGACCTCCTGGTGGGTGCCGCCAAATACAGCACCCTGGGAGATGCCTATGTAGAACTGGATCAGCTTGAGAAGGCAATCTCTGCTTACAAAAACGGAATTGAAAAATACGAGAACAACTTCTCTTCTCCCATCATGCTTAAAAAACTGGGCATTGTATATGAGGAACTTGGACAGCTTGATCAGGCTCTTGAAACCTATCTGACCATCGAATCCACCTACCCCAATTCGCCTGAAGGAAATGAGATCAAGAAATACATCGGAAGGGTAGAATCAAAAAAATTACTGTAACCCATCTCTGAATCTTGCCCATGGCTTCAAATCTGAAGAACCTGTCAGATCATGATCCAGCTACCATACCTGATGGGTCGACCATGAAGTTTGGCATCGTTGTATCTGAATGGAATGAGGAAATCACGGCAGCTCTTCTTGAGGGAGCTTTGACTACACTGGGCAAGCATGGAGTAAAGAAGGAAAACATCCAAGTGAAAACTGTACCGGGAAGTTTTGAACTCCCTTTCGGGGCCCGGGTGATTGCTGAGCAGTTTTCACCACACGCTGTGATCTGTCTGGGGTGTGTGATCCAGGGGGAAACCAGACATTTCGATTACATCTGTCAGGGTGTTACCTTTGGCATTTCCGAACTGAACCTCGATTACGATATTCCCTTTATCTTCGGGGTTTTAACCACTGAAAATCTTCAACAGGCAAAGGACCGTGCCGGTGGAAAACATGGCAACAAAGGAGATGAAGCGGCAGTGACTGCGCTTAAAATGGCAGCTCTCACAAACGGACAAGCATAATAAACTCAAACTCCTATCGACTCTTCTTCTTTGGAAGGGCCTTCTTGCCGCCGGCAGTCTGCTGCTGCTGTTTCTGCAAGGCTTCCAGCCGCTGTGCAAATTTGGATCTTTTGGCCGGCTGGTTCTTCTTGGCATTGATCTTCTTCATGATCTTCTCTTCGTCGATAAATCTTTTAAAGACCAGATTCTGTCCGATGGTGATCAGGTTGGCCAGGAAGTAATAGTAGGTCAGTCCGGCCGAGAAGTTGTTCAGGATTAACATGAACATCACAGGCATGATGTACATCATGGTCTTCATGCCCGGCATCTGGCTGCTTCCAGCCGAAGCCTGGTTGTTCCACTTCATGGAGATCATGGTGGTAACGGTCATCAGCAGGGTAAAGAGGCTCACATGATCGCCATACATGGGAATGGTAAAGGGCAGATTCAGTATGGAATCATAAGTAGAGAGATCGTGGGCCCACAGGAAACTCTCCTGACGCAGTTCAATGGAGGTGGGGAAAAACCTGAATAGGGCGTACAGGATCGGAAACTGGAGCAACATGGGCAAACAACCACCCATGGGATTGGCGCCTGCCTTCTTGTAGAGGTCCATGGTCGCTTGCTGCTTCTTCATGGCATCCTCCTTTTTCGGGTACCTCTCACCAATCTCATCCACTTGTGGCTTCAGCAGTCGCATGACAGCCTGGGATTTAAATGAGCGGTAGGTTAGAGGGAAAAGGGCAGTTTTGATGATCAGTGTCAGCAAGAGGATGATGATCCCGTAATTGGTAAAATATTTGTTGAGCCAGTTGAAGATAGGAATTACTACAAATGCATTGATCCAACGGAGCATGGGACCTCCCACTGTAACAACACTCTGAAGACACAAATCGCCATAATACTTCAGAGAAGTAAACTTATTGGGACCCAGATAGAGCTGCATACCGATCAGTTGGTCACTGGTACGGTCATAGGGCATGTCAACGGATGAAATGTATTGACGTACATACTTACCCGGATCGCTGAAACGATGTTGAGAAAGGTAAGCTCCATCGAAGTAATCGTCGGCTATCAAAATGGTGGAAAAAAACTGGTGACTAAAAGCAATCCACTGGATCCGTGTGGTTTCTGTGACCTCCGTCAGCTCTTTTTTTGATCGCGATTTAAAACTTTCCACATCACCACCGTGGTACCTGTAATAGAGTGTGGTGTACATGCTCTCGTTCTGATATCCCTTTTCCTGGGACGGAGCGTAAATATCAAATTTGAACTCCATCCTGTCGGTGCGGTATTGGTCAAGACCTTTGAGGTGTATATCAAAGTCCAGCATATAGTCTCCGTCGTACAGCCTGTATATGTAGGATATGTAGGATGACTCTGAGATCTCCATCTTCATGGTTAACTGCTGGAAGGAGCGGCCCTGGTCGTCGGTAGCTTTTTCGATGCTGGGTTGAAAGTAAAGCTCACCTGTATTGATCCCCCTGTTGTCAGCAAAGAATTGCAGTGCAAAAATCGTTGAGTCTCCGTCGAAAAGATAGAGTGGCAAGGAATCATAGGTCTGGTAATTCATCAACCTGGCTGTGTAGGGACGCCCGCCAAGGGTCGAAAAGGTGAGCTGAATTTCGTCATTCTCAAGTACTACCTTCTCCTCTGTACCGGTAGCGTTTTTTGCAAAATCGCCCAGCTCCTCATTCAACTTCCTGATGGATGCTGTATCGCTTACTGTCTCCGCACTTGCCGGGGTTGATTGGGAATTGTCGTCCTGATATTGAGCAGCCGCCATATCTCTTACCTGCTCTGCACGTGCAATAGAGTCGAGTCTTTGGCGCTCAGCCATCTGAGCCTCCCTGGCAGGTTTTGTGAATATGCTGTAACCCACCAGGAGCAGTCCGATAACTGCCAGACCTATGATTGTATTTCTATCCATTATATCCGTGTATTTTCAGGCACAAAAGTAATGGTTTAGCCTGTATATCAATATAAAATCAGGTAAAATCCGTGAGATTTCGGTGAATTGTTCCCTGGTGGGGGTCAATGCTGCGAAGTAGCAATTGTCCGATACGGGGTCAATGCTAATGGCCGTTTTCTATGCTCGCTTTTATAAAAGCTATGAACAAGGGGTGCGGATTCAGGGCAGTGCTCCTGTATTCCGGATGAAATTGCGTACC
>SPBY01000039.1 GCA_004525825.1 Bacteroidia bacterium | reverse complement strand
TGTAAGCTATGCTGACGATCCCTTGCTTCCCAAGTTTAAATACATCAGAGCCATGGCCCTGGGAGCCCTGGTGGGGAAAGAGGAGATGAAGATCGCTCTGGATTCTCTGATCGCACAACACCCCACGGCCGAAGAGAGTCAGCAGGCCCAGGAAATTGTGGATTACATGTACTTGGAGTTTCCGGAAATCAAAGAAGCGGCCCAGGCAGCTGAAGCCGAAGCGGTTTATACGGCGGTTGATTCCACCTTGAAGCATTATTTTCTGCTGGCCCTCCGTTCAGATGAAAATGCGAATCAGGTAAGTTTTAATCTCTTAAACTATAACCTGGATAATTTCAACCAGTATAACCTGGAAGTGGGAGAGGTCGATCTCACAGATTCGTATAATTTACTGTTTGTAAGTCTGTTTAACAATGCTGAAGGAGCGGCCAGGTACCTGAAGGTCATTGAAGAGAACAGCCAGGAGATCTTGGGTGGGATTGCCCCCTCCAAGTACAGGATGATGATCATTTCCACAGAGAATTTCGAGATTCTTTCCGAACAGAAGGAGTTCAATCCCTACTATCTGTTTTATCTGAAATACTACCAAAGCCAGGAATGATGGGGAAGCAGATTCATATTTTATGGACCGATGATGAGATTGATCTGCTAAAGCCCTATATCCTCTTTCTGGAGGAGAGAGGTTATAAGGTAAGCACTGCCACCAATGGGACCGATGCCCTGAATCTTGTGGAGGAGAATGACTTTGACCTGATCTTCCTGGATGAGAATATGCCGGGTTTATCAGGACTGGAAACCCTGGAAAGGATCAAGGCCCAAACCCCTTCTACCCCCGTGGTGATGATTACCAAAAGCGAGGAGGAAGACATCATGGATGAAGCCCTTGGAGGCAAGATTTCTGATTACCTGATCAAACCGGTTAACCCCAAGCAGATCCTCCTGACCATCAAGAAAAATATTGACACCAAAAGGCTGGTGTCTGAAAAAACAACTTCTGGCTACCAGTCTCAATTCGGTCAGATCGGGATGCAAATAAATTCGGCTGCCTCTTTCAGTGAGTGGACGGAGATTTATGCACGGCTTGTCTATTGGGAAAGGGAATTCGATGCCAGTGGCGCCGGAGGGATGGAAGAGGTACTCAAGATGCAAAAGAGTGAGGCCAACAATGAGTTTGCACGATTTATCAGGAACAATTATGAATCCTGGTTCTCTGGTGAATCCGGCGATGCGCCCCTGATCTCCACAGGAGTGTTCCGGGAAAAGATTTTTCCACTGCTTGACAGGGGGAAGGTGATGGTGGTGATCATCGACAACCTCCGCTATGACCAGTGGAAGATCATCGAGCAGGAGATATCCGGCCTGTTCAGATGTGATGAGGAAACCATTTTTTCAAGCATCCTGCCCACGGCTACACAGTACGCCAGGAACGCCATGTTTGCAGGGATGATGCCTTCTGAAATACAGAAGCACCTGCCCGGGCTCTGGGTAGATGAAAACGAGGAAGACGGGAAAAATGCCCATGAGGAGGAGCTGTGCAGGGCTCAGATGAAAAAACTGGGAGTGAATGCCTCCTTCAATTATGAAAAAATAACCAACCAGCGGGCGGGTAAGAAGCTGGTGGAGAACTACCACGATCTGCTCAATTACGACCTTAATGTACTAGTCTATAATTTCGTGGATATGCTCTCTCATTTAAGATCCGAAATGGAGATGATCAGGGAACTGGCCTATGATGAATCCTCCTATCGCTCACTGGTCAACACCTGGTTCCAGCACTCTTACCTCTATGAATTGTTAAAACAGCTGAATACCCAGGATCTTACTTTGGTGATTACCACAGACCATGGTGCGGTGAGGGTCACCAATCCGGTAAAGGTGATCGGCGACAGGCAAACCTCGGTCAACCTGCGTTATAAACAGGGAAAGAACCTGAATTACAACAAAAAGGAGGTTTATGAAGTGCTGCAACCCGAACGGGTCCTTCTGCCCAGGACCAATTTGACCTCAGCCTATATTTTTGCCATGAACAACGATTACCTGGTCTATCCTAACAATTACAACCATTTTGTAAATCTTTACAGGAATACCTTCCAGCATGGGGGGATCTCTATGGAGGAGATGCTGATTCCCATTTCCATCCTTTCACCCATCCGGTAAAATGAAAATCATCCCCATAGCATCACTCAGAGACATTGACCAGGCTGCTGAAAGCTTCCTGGAGGCCATGGGAGAGGCAAGGGTCATAGCATTTTCAGGTGAAATGGGAGCAGGAAAGACTACCTTTATTCAGGCTATTTGCAGGAAGATGGGGGTCACTGCCGAGGTAAATAGTCCCACCTTTTCCCTGGTCAATCAGTATTTCACCCCGGAGGGCCATTCCATCTTTCACTTCGACCTTTACCGTATAGAGGATCCGGCAGAACTTTTCGATATGGGCTATGAAGAGTATTTCTTTTCGGGCGAATACTGTTTCATTGAATGGCCCGAGAAAGCAAGTCACCTGATCCCCGATGAGGCACTCAGGGTGGAGATCGTGGTGGCGGAAAATGAATCGAGAGAGATACAATTTCAGCCCACCGTTTCTACAAAAAATTGACATTGCTGTCGAATTGTGTTATTTTAGGCTACCCTATAAACAGTTGGTGTAATGAAAAACAAAGGATCATCCGGATTTAGTATCCGCAGAGAGGGATTGATGCCCCAGGAGGAGACGCTCGAGGTGGAGAACAAGCAGAAGCATCTGAAAATCGGGATTCCGTCTGAAAATCATGAGGTGGAAAGTCGAGTTCCCCTGACACCTGAAGCAGTGGAAATTCTCACCGGTCACGGTCATGAGGTATTGCTCGAAGCTGGAGCCGGGAAGGCAGCCAACTACCTGGATACCGATTACTCCGAACGTGGAGGGATCATCTGTGACCAGCGCAAGGAGGTATTTGCCAACAGCGACGTCCTTTTGAAAATCAGTCCCCCGACCCTGGAAGAGATCGGCTGGATGAAAGAACGGCAGCTGCTTCTGTCCTCCTTTCAGGTTTTCACCCATTGCAAGGAAAAATACATCAGGAGCCTGATGCATAAAAAGGTGACTGCCATAGCCTTCGAAAAGATTCAGGATGAGCATGATTGCTACCCCGCCGTAAGGAGCATGAGCGCCATTGCCGGGACCACCAGCATGCTTATTGCAGCTGAATATCTCTCCAATCAACGGGGAGGCAAAGGTGTCATGCTGGGAGGAGTTACTGGAATCACCCCCACCGAAGTGGTGATCCTGGGAGCTGGGACCGTGGCAGAATATGCGGTCAGGGCTGCCTATGGGCTAGGGTCGGAAGTGAAGGTTTTTGATCACTCCATCCATCGCCTGCGAAGGTTGCAGTCCTCCGTAGGAATGATGGTGCCAACTTCCATCTTTCATCCCAAGGTGATATTAAAGGCACTCCGATCGGCCGATGTGGTCATAGGAGCCATTCGAAGGGGGGAGAAGCAGGAGGATTATTTTATTACAGAGGAGATGGTCAAGCAGATGAAAAAGGGCTCGGTGATCATTGATGTCAGCATTGATCGAGGAGGATCGATCGAGACCTCGGAATTGCGCACACAGGTCGATCCGGTGTTTGTAAAGCATGGAGTGATACATTATTGTGTCCCCAACATTCCATCCAGAGTGGCACGGACGGCCTCCATTGCCATAAGTAATGTATTTGCTCCCCTGATCATGGGATTGGGTGAAATAGGATCTACCGGCAGACACCTCAAAGAGAATGTGGGCCTCAGGCATGGGGTGTATATTTATAACGGGACACTGACCAACGAAACGGTAGGTCAGCGATTGGGAATTCCATCCAAAGACATCGATCTTTTGATGGCAGCATTTTAACAGAAAAATGGAGAAGAGATGAAGACAAGGTTATTAGTGCTGATGATGCTCGTGGTTGTTTCAGCAGGGTGTAAGTTGTTTCGGGGACCGGATCGAACCGGTGAGTTTAGATTGAGCTCAGAGGGAATACTTGGAGAGGTCACCTACCACTGGGTGGGCTATTCCTATGAGGATAGCGAGTTCTACAGATATCCCTTCGAAAAAGATCCCGTGCCAGATCTCATCAACCTGGGTTTTCGGGTCATTGGAGGCGATGGACAGTCCACTTTGCCCGGATTCAACACTCCAGGCAGGACGAACGGTTTTGCCCTGGTGGGAGAGTTTGCCAGCATGCAGGAAGCGAGGAGTTTTTATAACGATTACGGTGAGGCAGACAGCGACCTTCAGTTTTCGGTAGACAGCGATACGGTGGAACTGTTCCAGGTATGGGTTCAGAAGACATCGGTGGGCAACTATGCCAAGCTGCTGGTGAAGGACATTCAGAATTATGATGGGGAAGGGGATAGCAAATACAACGAGGTAGTTTGTGAGTACACCTATCAACCCAATGGCTCCAGGGAGTTTCTCAATTGATCTCCCATGTTTTTTCTATATTAGGGCATGAATTTCGCACTTATTGGTTTTATCCTTTACCTGGTGGTGATTCTGGTGGTTGGATTCATTACCTACCACATCAATAAATCACATAAAGACTTCTTTATTGCGGGCAGAAGACTGAATCCCTGGGTGGTGGCGTTCTCTGAACGTGCATCTGGGGAAAGTGCCTGGTTGTTACTGGGATTACCCGGAGCTGCTTTTGCCTCCGGACTGATGGAATTCTGGACGGCCCTGGGTTGTGTGTCGGGAATCATTTTTTACTGGTTTTTCATTGCCAGGCCACTCCGCGAAGAGACAGAGAGACTGGGGGCCATTACCCTGCCCACATTCTTCGCAGCAAAGTTTGAGAAGGGACAAGCGGCCATTCGGGTGCTGGCAACTTTCATCATCATATTCTTCTTTATTTTTTACCTGTCGGCCCAGTTCAACGGGGCCGGAAAGATCCTCAATGTGACCTTTGGGCTCGACCAGACTACCGGGATGATTTTAGGTGCCGCGGTGATCATTTTTTACACCATGATGGGTGGATTTTTTGCAGTTGCCTGGACCGACGTGGTGCAGGGAATCATCATGATTGGCTCCCTGGTGGTGCTGCCTTTGGTGGGGCTGGTGGAACTGAAAGAGATCCATGAGGGTACCAAGCCACTGGCTGATCTGATGACTCAGGAGGGCCATCCCCTGCTCTCCATCACCGGCGGCAAATCGGGATGGGCCGCCGCCGCCTTGATTATTAGTGGCCTGAGCTGGGCCCTTGGATACATGGGCCAGCCTCACCTGCTGACCAGGTTCATGGCCATTAAGAGGGCCGATCAGATTAAGATCTCCCGGCGCATCGCCATTGCCTGGGTGATTCCGGCATTTACCGGGGCCGTGGTGATTGGTTTGGTGTGAGCCGGGCTATATGAACAGGGAATGTTCGACGATATTGAAAAGGTGATGCCCCACCTGGCCAATGAGCTCCTGCCCACCTGGCTGGCCGGGATTATTGTGAGCGGGGCCATTGCCGCCATGATGTCCACCGCCGACAGCCAGCTGCTGGTGATCAGTTCTTCCATCATTGAGGATTTTTTCAACCAGACCCTGGGGAGGAATGTGAGCGATGCCTCCTTGTTGAAAAGCAGCCGAATAATAACCATTGTGGTGGGACTCATCGGATTTTTGATCGCACTTACTTCGGATAAGCTTATTTTTTCCATGGTCTCCTATGCCTGGGCCGGACTGGGTTCATCCTTCGGACCACTGGTCCTCTTAAAGCTTACCTGGAAAAAGGTCACCTGGCAGGGCACTATTGCCGGACTGGTCACCGGGTTTGTATCGACCGTGGTGTGGTCTGAGCTTAGCTTGCTCGATTCGGTCATCTCTGTCCGCTTTGTCTCCTGGGTGCTGGCATTCCTGGCCGTTTGGCTGGTGAGCCTTTATACCCGCAATAAATCTTAAGAGAAAGCAAGCAGATGAGGCTCTTGTATGATATTGGAATCCGGCTCTACTGGCTCATAGCATGGCTGATTTCCCCGTGGAACCGAAAAGCAAAGCTCTGGGTGGATGGCAGGAAAGCCTGGTACCAGAAACTTTCTTCTGCCTTTGAACCGGACGACCGTGTGACATGGTTTCATTGCGCCTCCCTGGGAGAGTTTGAGCAGGGAAGGCCGGTCATAGAGGCCAGCCGTGACCGTTTCCCCGGTTCTAAAATCCTGCTCACCTTCTTCTCCCCCTCAGGCTATGAAAAACGTAAAAATTTCGAAGGTGCCGACCATGTGATGTACCTCCCCCTGGATACCCGGAGGAATGCCAGTCTTATGCTTGAGTCTCTCCACCTGGAGAGGGCTGTTTTTATTAAATATGAATTCTGGTATCACTTCCTTCAGAAATTGAGCAAGCGGAACGTTCCCACTTATCTGGCTTCGGGGAATTTTCGCTCCGGGCAGGTTTTTTTCAGGTGGTACGGACAATGGTACAGAAGTTTCCTGAAGTGCTTTACCCATATTTTTGTGCAGAATGAAAACTCCCTGGAGTTGCTCAAAGGAATAGGATACCGGGAGGTAAGTGTGGCTGGCGATACCAGGTTCGACCGGGTCCGTGAACTTCCCCAAACGCCTTATAGTCATGAAGCCATGCAAGGATTCTGTTCAGGATCGGCTGTGCTCGTGGCAGGCAGTACCTGGGAAAAGGATGAGCAGATGCTTGCCCTGGCTTACAGGGAACTGCCCGGGGAGCTACGCTGGATCATCGCTCCCCATGAATTGTCAGCGGGCCACCTGAGCTCTTTGCAAAAGCGTTTTCCAGGCAGTGTTCTTTTTACGGAAATCGAAAACGAGGTTCCCGCCGGCACAAGAGCCATCATTGTAGATACTATCGGCCAGCTATCCTACCTATACCGCTTCGGAACACTGGCCTATATCGGTGGAGGATTCGGCAAAGGGATTCACAACATCCTTGAGGCGGCCACCTATGGTCTGCCTGTGATATTCGGCCCGGCCCACCAAAAATTTGCAGAAGCGGTGGAACTAACAGAGCTCGGGGGAGCTTTCCCCGTGGGAGATGAAGGGGCCTTGTTATCCACCATTCGTCAACAATTGGAAAATTCAGAATTGTTGAAAACCGCTTCGCAAATAGCGGAAAGTTTTGTTCTTGAGCGCGTTGGGGCCACCTCCCGCATCCTGGCCAAGTGTGAATAAAATTCAGATTGGATGTGTTATACAGAATAGCGCTGTGCAGCGATTTCTTTCTAATTTCGGGTTACTATTCCCGTCAGCCCTTCTTCGATGACCTCTTCCTGAATTTCCTGAACATCGTCAACGAGGATGTTGGAAATGAGGGTGTGCTTGGCCTGGAATTAGGCTACGGTTACAGAAGCGATATGCTGGATATTGATCTGAATGTTTATCAGACCAGCTTTGGTGCATCCGATCACCAGGGATCACTTCAGTTACCCTCCTTCAATTCCGAAACGCTCCTTTTTTTTTAAAAAATTGCCCGGCAGGGAGCCCGCATGAACAGTGAGATAAGGGATTAGGACAAGATTTGACAAATTGTATAATAGACAGTAAATCAGCGCAATACAGGCATATTCTTCATGAAATTTTCGATTTTTTCTCATCTGTCTGCCTCTCACTGAGTTAGCACAAGGGTTGATTTCTTGTTAATAAAATCGGGAGTATAAGGGTGATTCTACAGTGCTTTTCTTCTTAATTTCATCGACGGAAATCTGTATCAGGACGGGGCCCTTTTTCATCACCCATTTGACAAGAATCATTTGATTTTTTACGATGTGAAAGAGGTACTTTTTTTCCTCATACCATTGGGTTTGGTTTCACAACGATCAGATTTTCAGAGCATTGTGTATTTGTTGATAGGTTTTAATAACTCTGAGACGAAGAGCGCATCTCAATGACTAATTTGGTGTTTACGTTAGATACGCCTAAAAGATTAAACCTAGAATAGAATGGCAGAAAAGGAATTATCTCAAAAAAACCAGTTGTTTGTTGGACCAGAGCTTAAGAAGCAAAAGGCAGATGTGAAGAAAGATCTGAAGCCCAAACAAACCTTTGGTTTGGATGAAGCCTTTAAAGCCTCACTGAAGTATTTCAATGGCGATGAGTTGGCGGCAAGGGTCTGGGTGAATAAGTATGCATTAAAGGACTCCCAGGGCCTGATTTATGAGCGCACTCCCGATGATATGCACCGACGCCTGGCCTCGGAAATTGGACGCATCGAGCTCAGATATCCCAATCCCCTGACAGAAGATGAACTGTTTGAACTGATGCAGGGATTCAAATACATCGTACCCCAGGGATCTCCCATGACCGGGATTGGGAACAACTTCCAGATAGCCAGTCTTTCCAATTGCTTTGTGATTGGTCATCAGGGAGATGCCGATTCCTATGGGGGAATTATGAAGATCGACCAGGAGCAGGTACAGCTGATGAAACGCCGGGGCGGAGTGGGCCATGACCTGAGTCACATCAGGCCTTCGGGCAGCCCGGTACTGAACAGTGCACTCTCTTCCACCGGGGTAGTTCCATTCATGGAGCGCTATTCCAATTCCACCCGGGAGGTGGCACAGGATGGCCGCAGGGGAGCGCTGATGCTGAGTATCTCCGTGAAGCATCCCGACGCTGAGCATTTCATCGATGCCAAACTGGTGGCAGGGAAAGTCACCGGAGCCAATGTCTCAGTAAAGATCAACGATGAGTTTATGAAGGCAGTGGTGGAGGGGACACCTTACACCCAGCAATACCCCATTGATTCTGAAAAGCCAAGCCATACCAAGGAGATCGATGCCCGCACCCTTTGGGAAAAAATCGTGCACAATGCATGGAAATCGGCCGAGCCGGGTATCCTATTCTGGGATACGGTAATCCGCGAATCGGTGGCCGACAGCTATTCGGACCAGGGTTTTAAATCCGTTTCCACCAATCCCTGCGGTGAAATTCCTCTCTGTCCTTATGACAGTTGCCGTTTGCTGGCCATCAACCTTTACAGCTATGTAGAGGAGCCATTTACCGAAAAGGCCAGGTTTAACTGGGAGAAATTCAAGAAGCATGTGGGCCTGGCACAGCGAATCATGGATGACATCATCGACCTGGAACTGGAGAAGGTGGAAGCCATCCTGGACAAGATCTATGCGGATCCCGAAGACGAGGATATCAAACGTGTTGAGATCAACCTCTGGGAAAACATCAAACGGAAGGCTATTGATGGCAGAAGGACCGGAGTGGGAATTACTGCTGAAGGAGATATGCTGGCCGGACTAGGTCTGCAATATGGCAGTGAGAATGCCATTGATTTTTCGGTGGAAGTTCACAAAACCATCGCTCTGGAGGCTTACCGTTCTTCCGTAAATATGGCAAAGGAACGGGGTCCCTTCGGAGTGTTTAATTTTGCCAAAGAGAAAGACAATCCCTTTATAAACAGGATTGGGAAAGAGGATCCCGGTCTCCTGGAAGAGATGAAGCAGCATGGCCGCAGGAACATCTCCCTGCTCACCATCGCTCCCACCGGTACCACCAGCCTGATGACCCAGACCACCTCCGGAATTGAGCCGGTGTTTTTACCGGTCTACAAGCGACGCCGGAAGGTAAATCCCAATGACAAGGACGCCAAGGTGACTTTCATCGATGAGGTGGGAGACAGCTGGGAAGAATACAACGTGTTCCACCACAATTTCCTAACCTGGCTGAAGGTAAATGGAATGGATCCTGAAGAGGTAAAGGATTTCAGCGACCGCGATGTGGAAGAGCTGGTGAAGCGTTCACCTTATCACAAAGCCACCTCCAAGGATGTGGACTGGATGAAGAAAGTAAAGATGCAGGGGGCCATCCAGAAGTGGGTCGATCACTCCATCAGTGTAACCATTAATCTGCCTTCCGATGCGAAGGAAGAGCTGGTGGGAGAGCTCTATGTGAAAGCATGGGAGAGTGGGTGCAAAGGGGTTACCGTATATCGCGATGGTTCCAGATCCGGGGTGCTGTTGGCCGCCGACAAGAAGAAAGGGGAGACACAGTTTCCCATACGAAGACCAAGAAAACTGGATGCCGAGATCCTTCGCTTCAAAAACAATGAGGAGGACTGGATCGCCTTTATTGGCTTGCTCGACGAGAAACCCTATGAGATCTTTACCGGTCGCAAAGAGGAGGACACCTTCCCCATTCCCTCCAAGGTGACCAAGGGTCAAATTCTGAAGACCAAGAATGAAGATGGTTCCAAACGCTACGACTTTCAGTATGTGGATAAATATGGTTATAAGGTGACCATGGGTGGATTGTCGCATCAGTTCAATAGCGAATTCTGGAACTATGCCAAGCTAATCTCCGGGGTGTTGAGGCACGGCATGCCCGTGGTGGATGCCATCAACCTGATCAGCTCCCTGAGACTGGACAACGAATCGATCAATACCTGGAGCGCAGGCGTAGTAAGGTCTTTGAAGAAATACATTCCGGACGGTACTAAAGCTAAATCGGGACAACAATGCGAAGAGTGCAGTTCAAATAATCTCATTTACCAGGAGGGCTGTCTGATCTGTAAGGATTGCGGTTCTTCCAAATGCGGATAGTTTTTCAGCGCCGTTTGTTTTCTGGGGCCTCCATCAGGGGGCCTCTTTTTTTGCCAAGGCCCCAGAAGCAGTATCTTCCTTACTGCATTACGATAAGTCTGGGACCATGATTTTCAGCACAAAAAAAGACCCTCTCCGTAGAGAAGGCCTTTCATGGATGTAACAGAGGGTAGAGGGTTTACTTTTCTTCCGCCTTCTTGGCAATCATAAAGGCAGCAAACAGACCTGCACCTCCAAAGAAGAGGGCTGCGGCGAAATAAGCCGACTCCTCCTGGATACTGGTATAAGCTTCCAGGAGGCTTCCGATAAAGAGTCCGAATCCTATGCCCACCAGCAACAGGGCCCACTTCAGGATCCCGTATGAGTTGGGGCGGCGATCAGTCATGAAGTCCTTGGGACTCACCCCTTTTTCGATCATAGCCATCCGTTCGCGGTTCCTGGCCTGGGCCACCACAAATACGATTCCGAAAATGGCGGCGAAAACAATGAGTACTATTAAAAAGTCTTCGTTCATAATGGTATGTTTTGGTTTTACATTTGTTTGTTGCCTCTTTGACGTCTCTGTTTGCACCTATGTTACAAATTTGTTGTATTTTTTGCGGGATAATAATATATAATACGGTGCGAGGAATAGAAAAGTGCGGAAAAATGTAACGTTTTTATGAAACCGGCGTCATATTGATTGCATGGATGTCCAGGAGGTAAAATACTGTATCAATCGTGTAAAGGATGGAGACAAGGATGCTTTTGGAGCTCTGGTCGATGCTTATAAGGATATGGTATTTACAGTCTGCCTCAGGATGCTTACCTCGGAAGCAGATGCTGAAGAGGCCGCCCAGGATGTTTTCGTTAAGGCATTTCGCTCCATCGGAAGCTTTCAGGCCAAGGCAAAGTTCTCTACATGGTTGTACCGCATTGCTTACAATCACTGCATTAGCGTGATCCGTAAAAAGGTGAAAATGATCGACCTGGTGGATGATATCCCCGAGGGCGAAGTGGATGAAGGGGAGATGAACGGGCTGGAGAGTATCTCTGCGGAAGAGCGGAGCAGGTACCTGAAGCTGGCCATCGAATCTCTTGCGGAAACCGATGCGGTGGTAGTTACTCTCTTTTATTACGATGAGCTGTCGCTGGAGGAGATAGCCGGGGTTACCGGGCTCAGCAGCAGCAACATCCGAATAAAACTACACAGGTCAAGGAAAAAAATGTACCAGGTAATCTGTGAAAATCTAAAATCTGAAGTATCTTCAATTCTTTAAAATGAAAAGAGATCCTCACATATCAAAACTTATCAGGGAATCGGGACTGACTCAGGCACCCGACAGCTTTACCGCTGTTGTGATGGATAAGATCGAAGCCATTCCTTTAAGCAAACCTTTCAAGCCATTGATTGGCAGGGGTGGCCGGATCATGATCATTCTTTTCCTTAGTGCGGTGGTGGTGATTTCTGTCATCTATACCGATCCGGGTGGAGAACTGTTCGGATCTACCTTAAAGCTGCCCACTTTAGACCGGCAGTTGCCACAGTTGAATCTCAATTTGGAATTTCTGAAGCAAGTTAACATCTCAACCGGGGTGGTTGCTGCCCTGGTGGCCATGTTTATACTGGTGCTTTCTGATGCAGGCCTGAATCGTCGTAGGAAACTTACTTAATTACTCCCAACTCTTTCCCAACCTTTGTAAATCCTTTGACGGCTTTTTCGAGGTGTTTCTGTGTGTGTGCAGCTGAGAGCTGAACCCTGATGCGTGCCTGGTCGCGTGGAACCACTGGAAAATAGAAACCGATCACGTAAATCCCTTCGTCCAGAAGCCTGGCAGCAAATTCCTGCGAAAGCTTGGCATCATACAACATCACTGCACAAATGGCCGATTGTGTGGGTTTGATATCAAACCCGGCTGCCTGCATCTTTTCCAAGAAATAGTCGGTGTTGTGATGCAGCCGCTCCTGCAGTTC
>SPBY01000557.1 GCA_004525825.1 Bacteroidia bacterium | reverse complement strand
GGGGACGGAAATAGGGAGGCGTGGTGAGAATGACCATGTCCACATCGCAGGCAAGGACTTTTTTGTAAGCATCGAAACCCGTGAACGTGGTTTCCGGGGTCACCTTATAGATATCCTTTACGGATAAGCCACGTTCCTGCAGGTTCGCTTTTATCTTTTCCTGAGCGGATCTTACGTGGTCCTCGAACAGATCGCCCATGGCGATCAATTCGATTCCTGGCGATGAGGCTGCACAATCGATGATGCCTGCCCCTGTACCACGTCCGCCGCAACCGATCAGCCCTACTTTCAGGGTATCCTGGTTCTTTCCGAATGCCAGCCCACGGGGGAGCAGTAAGGCGGCAGCGCTTCCCTTCACAGAGGTACTCACAAAGCTTCTGCGGGAAAGCTGATTGTTCATGTGATTTGTTTTTTGTTGCATCTTTTTTCCTTTAGATGATGGATGAAGGATGATCAAATTACAAAGAATTATGAAAAGTATGGATAACTTCTTGATAATTAAAAGATTTAAGCCTCCTCAGTAACGTTCCATCCGATGGTGTCGGCAAGAGCATAAGCCGGTTCTTTCAGATCTCCGTAAAAGGTTACCCGGTGCCATCCCCAATGGTCCCACATGGTAAAGAGTTTCTCCATATCACCAAGCGGTTCGGCACTTAACTTGGTCCTGCAGGCGCGGTCGTCGGAATCATTGTCAACACTCTTTGCCTGGTGCAACAGGATCTCCTTTTTTTCAGGGTCGATTTCAAGAGTTGTGGTCAGGCAATCGGTCGGCAAAATTGAACGCACCGATGCACCCTGTCTGTCCTCGGAATGGGTCATGATGGAAAAGGGATTTTCAATTCCTTCTGGTCCGAAAACCTTACTGGGGGCCACACAATGTGCATAGATGATCTGTCCTTTGGAGGTATCGATCACCGGATCGGAAATATATCCCGGCCGTCCCTCTGTCATGGTTGTAAATGCCACCATGGTAGCCGTTGACCTTGTATCGCATTCGCAGGCTCCGATCAGCCCCTCATTGTTCAGTTCATGAAATCCCAGACAGGGATAAGCATGGATATGTCCGCCGTAAAAACCACCCAGACAATTCATAGTGATTGCATTTGCATCGTAGGTTTTTAGTACCTGTTTCATCCCCAGGTACATGGCAGCTGAGTTTTCAAGGGTCTCAAAGGAAACATCTTGTACCTCGGTAGCCTTTGACTGCCATTTCTCTGCAACAGCCCGGGCTTCTTCCTTGTTTGCAGCTTTCCACGCCTCATTGACTACGGAAAATGATACGAATTCCATGGGTATGTTCATAATGGGATCTGCAGGAGCTGATTCTTCATTACGTACCGCCAGGATCCGTGAAGATTTCATGCGCCTCACACATTCTTCGGGGGAGATGCTTGTCAGATCGTCCTGAGTAAAATTCATGTTTCCGGGGGAAGGCATACGCTTCTGGCGAACGCGCTTGGTGGCTTCTACAAATTCACGAGTTGTGCCTCCTTTGTGGATGATGTCAAATTGATTCACGGCTGTCACCAGGTCATCCATGTTTGAGGATGCTACAAAACCAACGTTGTCCATATCCTCTCTAAGGAATCCTGCTGTATAGACCAGGAACCCTCCACTGCCTCCATACTGAAAATCGGCATATAACACCGGTTTGGCAGATTTGGCAATCGTTTGAACCACCCTGTTCCAGCAGTTCATCTGAAACACGATATAACCCCCTATATCAGACGATTTATCCTGCTCAAGGATTTTTTCGGCATCTTCCGGTCCGGATGCCAGGGTGGGAATAAACTCAAAATCCGGGCATCGGTTGATCAGTGCTGTATTAACCCGTTCCATAACCGGTGCAAAATCAAAACCTACATTTGGCCAGTCAGGCCCGGATTGAACGATATCATGCAAAGAGTAGATAATGCGGAGTCGTATCCTTTTAGGTTCGGCGCATGCATTCATGGTCATTAATGGCATCGCGGCCATGCATGCAGAACAACCAATACAGGAATACATAAAACGACGACGGGTGAATTTTCCCGAAACGGATGATGGGGTTTTAGTCATCTTAGTTTGTTATTAAATGGAACCTTCGGATAAGAATGCATTGCATAAATTTAGGTGAAGACCAACATAGAATCAAAAAAAATTGAAGAGGAGAAAATTAATATGAATTGTTTTCCGCAGTAATTGTGAACGTACTTCCATTTTCTAATGCTGTGCAAGAAATTCACTACATTTAATTGCACCTGAAATAACAATAGTATGAAAACTTCTGAACCACATTTTTCCGGATTACACTTCCACGCCTGCTGCCCCGCTCATGATCATAACTATGCCCATGGTGACTCCATGAGCCGAAGGAAATTCATCAAAGTGGCGGGAGGTTCCACCCTGTCGGTAGCAGCACTCTCAGGCCTCTCCTGGTCGGTACTGGCAAATTCAGGTTTGAAGGAACGAAGCGGGCTGGTACGGCAGGCTCTGGTGGTAAAGCCCATCCTGGTATACAGCGTCCCTGAATACCAGCCTCAATCCAGCTGGAGGGCGTGGGGAGGTATCCAGACCGAAGAGGATGCCAGGGAAGAGATTTCAAGAATTAAAGAGGAGCTGGGCAAGCTGGAGTCCACTGCGGATTTCCCTTTGGACTTTTTACCTTTAGCAGCCGTTAAGGGACCGGATGAAATCGATGGTATTGCTGACCTGGATTATGCCGATGTGTTCCTGGTTTATGCAGCGGGCGGATGGGTGGATACATTTGATGCCCTGCATAAAAGAGAGAAGGATACGATCTTCTTCTGCCGGCATAAATCGGGTCCTGTCTATCTGTGGTACGAAATTATCAGTCCGCGCTTTCTGAGGCAGCACACCGACAAACTTGCCGTATCCG
>SPBY01000324.1 GCA_004525825.1 Bacteroidia bacterium | reverse complement strand
CCCTGGGAGCCACAGAATCTTTTGATGAGGCGGTTGAAATCCTCAAGGAGAAAGTAAAAAATGATCCGGAGAATGTTGAGTGGGATTACCAGCTGGCATCAGCCTATTTTGCCATGGGCAAATGGGGAAAATCCATTAAGACTCTGGAAAAAATAGAAAAGGAAAGGGGTTTCAGTGAAAAAATCACCCTGTTAAAAGCCTCTGTGTATGAGAGTGAGGGAAAGTATGAATTGGCCAGAGAGGAGATTGAAAAGGTAATGCATATTTTTCCTGAGGCCATTCAGTTCAGGATTGTGGCTGCTGAGTTGTGCATGAAGAGTGGTAATGAAGATGAAGCTGCCGTTTACTACGAGGAGATCCTTGAGGTGGACAGCCTGAATATTTTTGCCCTCACAAACCTGACGGACTACTACAGGAAAAATGAGAATTATGGCAGAAGTTTTAAATATTTGGCCAGGTCTTTCGAAAGCGAGCAGATTGATGTACAGCGAAAAATGGCGATCCTGTCCTATTATTTATCAGAGGAAAAGTATGTAACAGACTATTCTTCGGAGTTGTCGGAGGTCATTGAGGCATTTGCACGGACCCATCCCGAGGAGAGTGATCTAAGGCTGATTGCAGCCGATTTTTACATCCAGACGCGGACCTATGATCTGGCATACTCTCATTTAAAAGACTATCTGGAGCTAAATAAAGGAACTTACAATATTTATATGCAAACCATTATGCTGGCAAACGCCTCGTCTCTGGATGATGAACTCGTGGAGATCACCGACAGGGCCCTGGAGTTGTATCCGGATAGTGCAGATATCATATTCTTCAGGGGGATTGGACTCTATCAAAGGGAAGATTTTGAAGAGTTGATTTATAATTTTGAGAATGTTTCTATGGATCGTTTTTCCAACTTAGAGTACGCCTTACAAACAAAAATGTTGGTGGCTGAAGCCTATTACAGAATCCAGGATTATTCCAAATCGGATTCATTGTTTGAATCCCTCATCCAGGAAGACCCCGAAAATTATATGGTTTTAAATAACTTTAGTTACTATCTGGCTGAGCGTGGAGAACGTTTGTCAATAGCAAGAGAGTGGAGTTATAAAACGGTGAAAAACAATCCCGACAATTCCACTTTTCTGGATACCTATGCCTGGGTGCTTTACAAGCTAAAGGCTTATGAAGAGGCAGAAAAATACATACTAAGCGCGTTGGATAAGGGCGGAGAGAATGATCCCGAGGTTAACGAACATGCCGGGGATATTCAACGGGCCCTGGAGAGTTACGAAATAGCAAAGTCTTACTATTTGAAAGCCATTCTCCTGGGGGGAGACAAAGACAAGCTTGAGGAGAAGATCGATATTCTTAAAGTAAGGAAGAATGAGTAGGATCCAATGGATTTTAGGGCTGTTGGCGCTCTTCCTTTTACAGGAGTGCGGTGCGTTGAAAGAACTTTCTGTTCCGACTCAAGCAGGACTGAAAGGGATGGCCGGACTGGAGGAAAGTTGCCAGGCGCAGGATACCATACGGAGCATACTTATCAGTAAGGCTGAAGCCATCCTGACCTTTGATAATGAGCGCTACGAAGTAGAAGTAACGATCTATTCACTTAGGGATTCCTTCATCTACCTGTCGGCTGTAAATAGCGGATATGAGATTCTGCGAGCCTCCGTGATGAAGGATTCCATAAAAGTGATAAACCGCCTGGACAAGATAGTATACCGATCGCCGCTTGAGAGAAAATATGGATACCAGTACCCGGTCAATTTCAGAGATCTCCAAAACCTGATTTCCCGCTACTATTTGTGCAATGACCTTGAAAGTGCCCACGATGATCACATGGATCACATTGTCTTTGAATTTGATGAGCCCTATGTGAAAAAAAGGATACACCTGGACAGAGAGGGATTGCTTATGAAGACTTTCGAGTTTTATCATCAGCAAACCAATAAGTACCTGATGGGAGAGCGTCAGGAAGATGCGTTCAGGATTTACTCAAATTTTATGATTACAGAATTTGAAATTGTAGCCAGAGGCGGTGTTTCCACCTACAACAGGGACATTAAAATAAAAATGGATGTTAATCCGCGGAGATATACTTTTACAGAGCTGAGATGAACAGGATTTTTGTAATCATATGGACCTGTTTGGTGATAGGGAGTGTGGTATCCGCCCAGTCTAAGGAGGAACTACAGAGACAAAAGCAGAAAGCTTTTGATGATATAAAACTAGCCAGGGAGTTGATGGAGAAGACGGCTGAACAGAGATCCAGTTCTGTTCAGCAGCTGCGGATTCTTCAAAGAGGGATCAACTCCAGATCACAGGTGATTTCAACACTTGAATCCGAAGTAAACCTGTATAGCCAGAACATCCAAGATACGCAGGCAAGGATTGAGCAGTTGACTGCCGAGAATAAGAGAAACAAGGAAGAGTATGCCAGGTTGATCTATTATGCCTACAGGAACCACACCGACTATGAGAAGCTTATGTATATTCTTGCAGGAAGTTCCATATCACAATCCTATCAGCGCTACAAATACCTGAAATATCTTGGAGAGTACAGGGTCAGGAAAGCGGCCGAAATAGAGGCTTCTATTGTGGAATTGGATCAGCAGCAAAAATCGCTGAATGCATTTAAGAATGAGAAGCTTGGTCTGATGGAAGATAAGGAAAGTGAGCAGAAGAAGCTGTTGACCCAGAGAAGCATAGAGACCTCCATGGTCAATAGCCTGCAGAGAAAAGAGTCAGAACTTAAAAGGGAGATTGAGGAGAAGGAAAGAATTGCCAGGGAGGTGGAAGCACGTATCAGGCAGATTATAGAAGAAGAAGCAAGGAGATTAAATTCAAATAATATTTACGGAGCCCTTACTCCGGAGCAGGAGCTGCTTGGCAGTGATTTCAGGAAGAACAAAGGAAAGTTGCCCTGGCCGGTGGAAAAGGGTATCATTACCATAGGCTATGGAAACCACGAAGTCCCAGGCTTAAGGGGTTCAAGTGTCAAGAACAACGGGGTGGATATTACAAGCTCTCCTGGCACACAGGTAAGGGCTGTATTTGAAGGGGAGGTTACCAAAGTTTTTGGGATTCTCGGTGCAAATTACACTGTGCTGGTAAGGCACGGGGAGTTCCTTTCGGTGTATCAGAATCTGGTTCACGTAAGGGTAAAAACCGGCGACAAAGTGCTTACCAAAGAGAGACTGGGAGAAGCCTTTACTGATGAAAATGAAAGCGTGGCTACCTTTCATTTTGAAGTGTGGCAGGAAAGAAATATTTTGAACCCCGAAGAGTGGATAAGTAAATAAAGATTTTTTGGAACCTTTAGCAGAACGACACCGTATAAGAAGCGTCCACTGGAATTGTTATGAGAAAAGACTTGAATATCCCCTCCGAAATCGGAAATCTTCGCTTGGTTGAAAAAGCTATAGATGAATTGTCGCTGGAACTAGATCTAAGTGATGAAGTTTATGGAAATGTGCTGGTTGCCACAATGGAAGCCACCAATAACGCCATTATTCATGGAAATAATTCTGATCCAAAAAAGAGTGTTAAAATAGAAATACAAATGGATGAGAAGCAGTTGAAGGTGCACATTGAAGACGAGGGCATAGGTTTCGATTTTTCCAGCGTACCGGACCCAACTTCACCCGAAAATCTTGAAAAAATCAATGGTAGAGGAATTTTTCTCATGGAACGATTATCAGATGAGATTCTTTACCTGGAAGATGGCAGAATCGTTGAGCTTAAGTTCAAGCTGTAGTGTCCGTCTCTTTTCATACCGAAGAAATCAAATTCAGTCTTAAGAAAAAAGTCCTGCACAAACAATGGGTTAAGGAGTGGATTATACTTCATCATAAAACTCCCGGAAGCCTAAGTTTTTCTTTTACTTCCAATGAGCGGATCAGGCTCATTAACACGGAATTTTTAAACCACAATTACTTTACAGATGTTATAAGCTTTGACTACACTGAAGAAGATGTCGTTTCAGGAGACATCATCATTAGTGTGGAAGAGGTGAAAAAGAATGCTGATTTTTATAGCGCGGATATTGAAGATGAACTCCGGAGAGTAATGATTCATGGAGTTACCCATCTGCTAGGTTATTCGGATGGTAGCCAGGAAGAGAAGGGAATCATGCGCAAAAAGGAAAATGAAGCATTACATTTGTGGAAGAAATTGGGTTAGGATGAATTCTCAGTACGATGTAATAGTAGTAGGAGGAGGCCACGCTGGTTGTGAGGCTGCAGCTGCGGCAGCCAACATGGGTTCCCGAACCCTGTTGATTACCATGGATATGACCAAGTATGCACAGATGTCCTGTAATCCGGCCATGGGTGGTGTTGCTAAAGGACAGATAGTCAGAGAGATAGATGCCATTGGTGGTTATTCGGGCATTGTTACTGACAGGTCAATGATCCAGTTCAGAATGCTTAACAGGAGCAAGGGACCTGCCATGTGGAGCCCGAGGGCGCAATGCGACAGGGCTCTCTTTACACTTGAGTGGCGAAAACTGTTGGAAAGTGTTGATAACCTGGAGTTTTGGCAGGATAAGGTTAACCGGCTGATCATAGAGGGAGAGGAGGTGGTCGGAGTGGAAACACTTATGGGGATACGATTTGTTTCGAAGAAAGTCATTCTTACGGCAGGGACTTTTATCAACGGATTAATGCATGTAGGGAAAGTGAAGATGAAAGGAGGCAGGATGGGTGAACCTCCAGCCTACGGAT
>SPBY01000683.1 GCA_004525825.1 Bacteroidia bacterium | reverse complement strand
TTCTTGGAAAAGGCTTTCAAATGGCACGCTACAACGAATATGCAGGTTCGCCTTCCTTCATCGAACAGGACATAGCCAATATTCAGGCGGTGACCATGGAGGAGGTAACACGTGTATATGAAACCTACATCAAAGACAAACCCTACGTAGCCACAAGTTTTGTCCCCAAAGGATCCCTGGACCTGGCTGCTTCAGATTCTGAAAAAGCCGATGTGGTGGAAGAGAGCATCGCAGATGCCCTTGAAGTGTCGCAGGATATTTCAGAAGAGGAGGAAGAGATCGCTCTTACACCATCCTCCTTTGACCGATCGGAGGAACCCGCCATGGGTCCCGATCCGGTAGTGACTCCCCCAGAAATCTGGAGCGATGAACTGTCCGGTGGAATAGAAATCCTGGGAATCTCTTATACTGAGGTTCCGCTAGTGAACTACTCCCTGGTGATCAATGGAGGCCATCTCCTGGATCCATCAGAGCGGCCCGGAGCTGCCTATCTTCTGGCCTCTATGCTGACCGAGGGTACAGCCACCAAAACCCCGGAAGAACTAGAGGAGGCCATTGATATGCTGGGGGCCAGAATCTCTGTCTATGGCGGTGAGCAATCCATAAGCATCAATGTCAACACCCTTGTTAGAAACTTTGAAAGCACGGTGGCCCTGGTGGAAGAAATTCTGCTTGAACCCCGGTGGGATGAAGAACAATTTGAATTGGCGAAAAGCAGGGTTATTAATAACCACAAACGCAACGTTGCGAATCCAAATTACCTGGCCAATATTACCTTCAATAAGCTGGCTTTTGGCGAAGGCAGCCTGTTGGCCACTCCCTCTTCCGGAACCATTGAGAGCATTGAGGCCATAAGCATGGAGGATCTGAAAAGTTACTATGAAAGCAACCTGAGTCCATCCCTTGCATCCTTGCACATGGTGGGAAATATTCCTGCCTCGAAAGTAAAAGCTACCTTTGATGGAATTAACACCCGATGGGAATCCAAAGAGGTACAGCTCCCTGAAATAGAAGTTCCGGGAAATCCCGAAGCCCCTACCATTTATTTTGTGGATGTTCCAGGTGCCAAACAATCGGTGATACAAATCGGGAACCTTGCTCCAATGCGCACCCACCCCGACTATGACGCCATTCAAACCATGAACTATAAGCTCGGAGGCTCCTTCAGTGGTTTTTTGAACCTGATCCTCCGGGAAGAAAAGGGATTTACCTATGGAGCGCGTTCTTCATTCGATGGACATAACCTTTATGGCACCTTCCAGGCCAGTTCCAGTGTTCGTTCAAATGCAACACTCGAATCCATGGAGATCTTTGCGGGTGAGATGAACAAATACCGCGATGGGATCACAGAGGAGGACCTGGCATTTACCAAGGATGCGCTTATTAAATCCAATGCCCTCCAGTTTGAGAACATGCGATCCTTGTTGTGGATGCTTGAAACCATCAGCGAGTACGATCTGCCCTTTGACTACATCAGCAGGGAGCAGGAGGTGGTACGTTCCATGACCCTGGAATCACACCGGGAGTTGGCGCAAAAATACATCCTACCCCAGAACATGTATTACGTAGTGGTCGGAGATGCTGCTACCCAGCTTGAACCCCTGAAGAGCATGGGATTAGGCGATCCGGTTCTGGTAGAGAAGTAAACATCCTCTAAAGAACTTAGGGACCTCCTGGACTCAGGGGGTCCCTTTTTACACCCCGCAGATATAAATGATCTAAAATAACAAGCATGAAGAAGCTTCTGCCATTAATCTTCCTGACATTTCCCTTACTATATGCCTGTAATTCGCAAGCGGATTCCGTGGAAAAATGGAAAAATGAAATTGTTGAGACAGAAAAGGAATTTGCCGAAATGGCTGAGAAGGAAGGCATTCCCAAAGCTTTCATGGCCTTTGCCGCCGAGGATGTGGTCGTAATGAGGGACAATACCCTGGTTATTGGCAAAGAGGGCTTGAGGGAGAGCTTTCAAGGATCCCCTGAAAATGTCAGCCTAAGCTGGAAGCCAGACTTTGTGGATGTGGCTGCATCAGGAGATCTGGGATACACCTATGGCAAATTTATCTATACCCTCACCGATTCGCTGGGCAATGAAAATGTAGCTGAAGGCATATTCCATACGGTCTGGAAAAGACAGGCAGATGGAAGCTGGAAATTTGTCTGGGATTGAATCCCGGATTGGAAAAGCATATCTA
>SPBY01000594.1 GCA_004525825.1 Bacteroidia bacterium | reverse complement strand
TAATGGCCCAGCACACTTTAGCCAGCTCTGTTTTGCTAAACTGATCCAGACCATCGAGGAATACAATATCTATTGTCCCGTACCGGGTCATTAGTTCGGTCATCTGCTTCTTACAATAGGCGTTGAGTTCAGCATTGTTGCTGGCCAGAGCCTCCGGACGAGCTCTGGAAACCGGCAGACCCTGCTTATAAAGAAAATAGAAATCATCGGGAGAATAATAGAAGCCGATCGCGATTCCCTCCTTGCGAAAGGCTTCCACTATCATTAAGGTAATGTCCCTGGAATAGGGAGTGTTCATGATATTGAAGTCGGTGGTTTCAGTATCGAACATGCAAAAGCCATTGTGGTGTTTGGTGGTAAAAACAACATATTTCATACCGGCCATCTTTGCGGCTCTCGCCCATAAAGTGGCATCGAAATATTGCGGATTAAAGCTAAGAGGCAGCTCGTGGATGTAGCTGTCTAAATAATCGTCTGAAGCACCAACCATGCTGTGACTGATGACCATACCCAGCTGAACATCAAAGCTCCAGTGAATAAACATGCCAAAACCTAATTCGGTGAACCATTGCTCACGTTCGGGCTTGTTTAAGTTTAGAATCTGATCTTGTGCAGAAATCGCCAGGACGAAAAGTGTAAAAAACACGATGATTGAAGGTTTTTTCATAGATCCCATGAATTAGAGTTCAATTTCTTTTTCATGCTTACTGTTTCTTGTACTCTGCCAGGAAAAAATCGCACATCATTGCAAAATACTCTTCTTCAAACAGACCCGGTCCATGCTTGGCTTCAGGGACCAATACAAATGTAGAAGGAACCCCCGCATTTTGCAGTGCTTTATAAAGCATTTCACTTTGACAATGCGGCACCAGTGGGTCACTGTCTCCGTGTAATATCAGAAAGGGAGGATCCTCAGGATCAATATAGGAAATGGGATTTGTCAGGGCACACAGGTCATCATTATCCTGTATGGGGGCGCCAATCAGAATGGATTCAGGGGAATCGGGAGCATCATGGACCATGGTACTTCCACAGGAGTCCATGCTTTGAAAATCGATGGGTCCAAACCAATCAACTACCGCATCTACCGAGCTGCCGTAATTTGTGTAACTACCCACATTGCCTTCTATTTCTGCACTTTCAGCATGAAAGGTCATTTGTTTAATCGATCCGGAAGTGCCTGTCAGAGCGGACAGATGCCCTCCGGATGAATAACCCGTTATTCCAATGAATGAAGTATCGATCTGATACTTTTGGCCATTGGCCCTGATAAATCTGACAGCTGCTTTAATGTCCTGAATCTGTGCCGGGAAGATAGCATCCCTGCTAGAGCGGTGATTGACCGTAACCACTGCAAAACCATTATTGAGCAAAGGTTCGCCGAGGGCATCATAAGCTCTTTGTTTCATGTCATTGCCAAAGAAGGCACTTCCATAGATGATCACCACCACCGGATAGGAAGCCTGGCTGATTTCAGGCAGATAAATATCCATCCTATGCGAAACCAGAGTGTCGCCCGCGTAATTTATATCTTCCCAGCTTTGGCCATATTTTTGACCCGTGCAATGACTAAATCCGAGAACAATAAAAAGTAGAAGTATGCTTAGATGTTTCATAATAATGAAGCTATTAGTTTATGTGGGAGTAGAATATCTATTCCAGTACAGTTAAATACATGCTCGGGCTCATTTTCCTGTTTATTGTCCATTTCGCTTCTCCTCCCTGGTGATATATACCTCACCAATCAATCCAGAGGGTTCTAATGGCCACTCAGACGGATTAAATGGATTATAGGTGATGTCAACAAAATTTATGTCATAGAACTTTTTCCATCCGGGATTCTGCTCGTCATACTTTCTCATATAATTGGATGATAGATTCTGGACAACAATTTCTATCCGGTTTTCATCTTTCAGAATTTCGGGCGACAACTCAATCTGATTGGGGAAGGCCCAGATCGTTCCCTGCGGTATTCCATTGATGATTACCCGGGCGGATTCCCGCACATCTTCTATCCGCAGGATATACCGATAAATACCGGTGTCGGAGAGATTCATCCTGAAACTTGATGAATACCATGCTTTTCCGCAGAAGGATATTAAAGCCTGGTCGCTCCATTCCGTCCAGGAAGTCAGGGTGTCAATATTATATTCTTCCTTCAGTTCATTTGCTTTCCAGTCATCGAATCGGACTTTTCACCCATTGTTAAGCTTCAAGGTATCATAAGGCTGGTACGAGCGCCACCTGTCTTCATTGGGTTTGCTTTTCAGGGTTTGAATGAAATATGATTTCCCGGGTGGGATTTCCAGGAAGAAGCTGTTAGTTGTTTCGATGTACCCTTGCTTGTTTGTTTGCGGGTCCATGATGGATAAATACTTATAGTCTGCAGCAAGTGTAAGAGAATCCCCGTGAAACTGATTGCTCAGGTTGGTAATGAAATAGAGCTTACCTTGTGAATTGGACTTGCGAATAAATTCCAGCCCTTTGGCTTTCAGCTCCTCGGCAGGTATGTCAAGCTTTTTAATATCGTCCAGCAGTTTATTGGATACAATAAATCCCTGATTTTTAGGGATCTGTGTATTTTTCGATTCCTTGGCCAAAAAACCAGAGTAGTGTTTGGGTAGGTGATTTACAAACACGATTTT
>SPBY01000274.1 GCA_004525825.1 Bacteroidia bacterium | reverse complement strand
TACTGAGTGTTCTCATCCACATATGCCGCGAGAAGTTTGTAAGCTTCCTGGTCGGGCAGAAGATTCTCCGGGGTGAACAGGTTCCAGATATTCAGGTCCATCCCGTTGGAGAGTTGGAGAAAAAACCACTCATATTTCTCCTGGGTATTTGGATTGAAGCTTCCGTACTGCCTGTCGATCCAGGCCGTTCCAATGACCTGTTCATCAGTCCCGTCAAAGTTTATTGAGCCTGTGACCAGGTTGTCTGTGAGAGAGTAATAATAGGTGTAACTACTGGCTCCCTGATCGAACAGTCCATCGCCACCCGGTATTAAGGGTCGTTTTTGAAGCACGGTGCTCAGGGTGAGCTCCCCGTGTTCAGCGGTGGCTGAAACTTCATATTCGAAGGGAACCCGGGTACCTGCGGGCTCCTCCCTGTGATCCCAGGATTCATTCACCAGGTTAAACAGCTGAACATCCAGGTGGAGATGATCGGTGGCCAAATCAAGGTATTCAACAACGGGCTGGGTTTCTGTAAAGAAATCCCCGGTATCATCGTTGGCCAGATTCAGGATCCGGAATCCGTCCAACTCATATCCCTGTACAGAAGCGGGATAGTAAAAATAGCTAAGCATAAAGCTGTAAGAAGTTCCGGAACTCTCACCAGTCAGGTGCCCTGCTATGTACCACCATTCAATGGCTTCGCCCGGGTGCCGGCCCTCATCGGCCGGAAAGGAAATCAGGCTCCCTTCGGGCGTATGTGGATAGGCTTTCCAATCCTGGGAAAAGGCAATTGAGGCCATCAAACAGAGAAGGATTGTACCAAGGTATCTATTTGGATGGGCCGACAAAACAGGAAGGTTTAACATCCCGAGCAACCCTGGCTCTCTTTTAAGCGCTTGTTGTGGCAGTGGATCTCATCGTGTTTGACACAGGAGATGCCTTTCTGACGCATGGCACGGTTGTGTCCCACCCTGTATTCGGGGAACCTTCCTTTTTTCTTGACCAGGATATTCAGCATCATTCCCATCATGGAAAGGCTGATAAGGACAATGGCTATAATAAGGATCTTTAAAAACATCTGAACAATTAAGAAATTTGCTTGTCTGAATGAATGTTTATTACATTGCAAAGATAGTAAACTGTCCGATATGTCAGAAACCCCGATTGGATTAAGCCGGGAGGAGATACTGGCCGATTTCAGGCTGGCCCTTCTTAGCAGGGAGATCGCCCTGCTGGCCCGAAAGGAAGTATTGTCAGGAAAGGCCAAATTCGGGATTTTTGGGGATGGCAAGGAGGTGGCCCAGATTGCCATGGCCAGGAATTTTAAAGCGGGTGACTGGCGTTCGGGCTACTACCGTGACCATACTTTTATGATGGCTGCGGGGATTACCACAGCAGAACAGTTCTTCTACCAGGTCTACGGACACACCGACGAAGAGGCCAATCCGGGCAGTGCCGGCAGGAACTTTAACAACCATTTTGCCACCAAAAGCATCAATTCGGACGGCAGCTGGAACAATCTGGCTGAAATGAAGAACAGCTCGGCGGACCTCTCACCCACGGCGGGACAGATGCCGCGCCTGATAGGACTGGGTTATGCATCCAAGCTATACAGGGAGAATCCGGAGCTGGCCGCCATGAAGCAGTTTTCCAAAAAGGGAAACGAAGTGGCCTTCGGAACCATCGGAGATGCAGCCACGGCTGAGGGTCATTTCTTCGAGACCATGAATGCTGCAGCTGTGCTACAGATCCCGGTGGCCATGTTTGTGTGGGACGACGGTTACGGAATATCGGTTACCAAGGACAAGCAGATCGTAAAGGCAAGTATCTCCGTGGCCCTGGAAGGATTCAGGAAGGAGGAGGATACCAATGGCATCCTCATCTACAAAGTAAACGGGTGGGATTACCCCCAGATGATAGAGGTATTTGCCGAAGGGGTGGAGCGATGCCGGAGGGAGCATGTACCCGTACTTTTTCATGTGGATGAGATGGTTCAACCCATGGGACATTCCACCTCGGGGAGTCACGAGCGCTACAAATCCAGGGAGCGGCTGGAGTGGGAGGCAATGTACGATCCGCTTCTGAAGATGGAGCAGTGGATCCTGGAAACCGGTCTGACCACAGAAGCAGAACTATCGGCCATCAAAGATGAGGGTATCAGTGAGGCCAGGAAGGCCCGGGACACTGCCTGGAAAAATTATACCGAACCCATACAGGGGGGAGAGGGATCAACTGCTTAAGATCATCGATAACAGGGGCTGTGAATGCGCCTCGGACGGGGTGGATAAACTGGGTATACTGAGCCGTGATCTGAAACGGATCATGTATCCCGTTCGGCGGGATGTGCAGGGTACCGCCAAACGGATTATGAGGCACCTCTGCCGGGACTGTCCGGTCCGCCCGGAACTACAGGCCTCCATTTCTTCCTGGCTGACAGAATACAAGATGGAGAATTACAAACGGTACAGCACTCATCTCCTGTCAGAAACCGACCGTTCTCCCCTTAAAGTCAAACCGGTACCTCCGACCTATGGCAGTCCCACGGAACGGATCACCGGAAGGGAGGTGCTCAGGGATAATTTTGATGCACTGCTGGCAGCCGATCACAGGATCGTCATTTTTGGGGAGGATACGGGTAAAATCGGGGATGTGAACAAAAGTCTGGAGGGATTGCAGGAAAAATACGGGGAATGGAGGGTGACCGATACGGGGATCCGGGAGACCACCATCATAGGCCAGGGGGTGGGTCTGGCACTGCGGGGACTTCGTCCCATTGCCGAGATACAGTACTTCGATTACCTGCTCTATGCTCTGGAAACCATCAGTGATGACCTGGCCACTCTGCACTGGCGCACCAAAGGTTCTCAAATCGCGCCCTTGATCATTCGAACCAGGGGTCACCGTCTGGAGGGAGTCTGGCACTCAGGATCGCCGCTCAGCATGGTGATCAACTCCATCAGGGGCCTCCACGTGTGTGTACCCCGCAATATGACCCAGGCATCCGGCATGTACAATACCCTTTTACAGGGCGACGACCCTGCCCTGGTCATCGAACCTTTGAAGGTCTATGGCCTGAGGGAGGACAAACCCACCAACATGGGAGCATTCCGGGTGCCTCTCGGCGTTCCGGAAGTGGTGCTGGAAGGAAGGGACGTAACGGTGGTTACCTATGGTGCGTGTGTGCGGATTGCACAGAAAGCAGCTGAACAGCTGGCCGAGTTTAATGTAAGCGTGGAACTGATCGATGTGCAGACCCTGCTTCCCTTTGACCTGGACCATGGGATCTCGGAATCGGTGAAGAAGACGGGGCGTATCCTGTTTTTTGACGAGGATGTGCCCGGAGGGGCCACTGCCTACATGATGCAGAAGGTGCTGGAGGAGCAGAAAGCCTACTTCTACCTCGATGCCCCACCCACCACTGTCACCGCCCAGGAACATCGGCCAGCCTACAGTTCTGATGGCGACTATTTTTCCAATCCCAATGCCGAGGATGTCTTTGAAGCGATCTACGGGATCATGCATGAGTCCGATCCTGCAAATTATCCCAAAATATACTAGGCTAAGTCGCTGAATTCCTGATTAATGACCTGAAATCCCTGATAAATGCATCAGGGGCTTACACGAACACACCGAATCTCCCTGGTCCGCACAAACCTTCCCAATAGGCCACTTGCATGCTCAAAATGGCTATTCGTCATATAATGTACAGATTGTTAGGAAGATAAGGCTTAATATGCCTAACTTAACTACGGTTTTAAGCGCGAAACCATCTATAGTTTGGGGGGCTGTTCCACACCGGGGCAGCCCCTTTTGGTGTTTATTAGCCAATGGTATTGCTCGGTCGCTGAAAGTTAGCTTTGCTGAGCTCGCAAGCTCGGTTTTCGCTTCGCGAGAAAGCAAGCCTTTTACACCCTTAGAAATCCAGGCGGTCCTCTTCGTCCAGGGGGTCAGGGGGGGCAGGTTCATCGTCCCCGTACCTTCTGATCTTGTAGTTGAGGTATGCGAAGAGGATGCTGAACATCGGGCTCAGGATGTTGAAAAAGGCAAAGGGGACATACTCCAGCGTGGGAACGCCCAGCACCCTGGACTGGGTAGCTCCGCAGGTGTTCCACGGAACCAGCACTGAGGTCAGGGTACCCCCGTCCTCCAGTGTCCGGCTCAGCACCTCAGGTTTCAGCCCTCTTTTTTTGTAAGTAGAGGCAAACATCCTTCCGGGCACCACGATGGCAATGTACTGATCCGAAGCAGTAATGTTGAAGAAGATGCTGGTGGCGATGGTGGTGGTCACCAGCGAACCGGTGGATTGTGCCCAGCGGATCACCGAGCTGGTGATCTTGACAAGCAGTCCGGCCGACTCCATGGCGCCTCCGAATACCATGGCCGAAAGGATCAGCCAGATCGTGTTCAGCATACCCCGCATGCCTGTGCTGGTGAGCAGTTCGTTGACCATCTCATTATCAGTGAGGATGGCGATGTCACCAAAAATGGATTGCATCACCCCCATGTAGGCGGATTTGAAAAATGTGGTAGTGGTTCCGTCCAGGGTCAGGGCCACCTCTCTGATCAGGTGAGGCTGAAAGATCAGGGCAAAGATCGCTCCCATCAGCGAGCCTGCCAGTAAGGCGGGGAGGGGAGGAATTTTCTTGATGATGATGAAGATCAGAAAGGCGGGGACCAGCATCAGCCAGGGAGTCACCCTGAATTTGGAGTCGATGGCCCCCAGCACTGTCTCAATGTCTCCGGGGGTGGCATCAAATTTATAAGTGAAGCCGATGATCAGGAAGATCAGCAGGGTAATGGACATGGCCGGTACCGTGGTGATGGTCATATATCGTATGTGGGTGAAAAGGTCCGTTCCCGCCATGGCAGGCGCCAGGTTGGTGGTGTCGGAAAGGGGCGACATCTTATCCCCGAAATAGGCCCCCGAAATTACCGCGCCGGCTATGAGCCCTTCGTTGATGCCCAGGGCCTGTCCCACACCGATCAAAGCAATGCCGATGGTGGCCACGGTCGACCATGACGAACCGGTGGCCAGTGAAACCATTCCTGCAATGATGACGGTGGCAAAGAGGAATATTTTGGGATGAAACACCTTCAGGCCGTAATAGATCAATGTCGGTACCACTCCGCTTAGCAGCCAGGTTCCTGCCAGGGCACCGATCATAAGAAGGATCAGTATGGAGGGCATGGCAGAACTTATGCTATTCACCATGCTTGTCCGGATATGTGTCCATTTCACCCCCAGGGTGATGGCGATGACCCCT
>SPBY01000057.1 GCA_004525825.1 Bacteroidia bacterium | reverse complement strand
TTCGGGCGACGGATGTGTGTGAAGCTGAAGGAACTGATCCCCAGGCAGCAGTACGAGGTGGCCATCCAGGCAGCCATTGGCGCCAAGGTGATTGCCCGCGAGACGATAAAAGCAGTTAGAAAAGATGTGACTGCCAAGTGTTATGGCGGGGATATCACCCGGAAGCGGAAATTGCTTGAAAAGCAAAAGAAGGGGAAGAAACGAATGCGACAGGTGGGTAACATAGAGGTCCCGCAATCTGCCTTCCTGGCAGTTCTTAAGCTTGACTAGCTTTATACACAGCCTCGGCAATGGCCAAGTCCTGAACTGCCACCCCGGTCAGATCGGCCACCGTAATCTGATCCATTGATTCCCGCCCCAAGGTTTGGCCGGAGATTACATGACCCAATTCAATCATCTGATGTTTCTCCAGTAGCCCGGCTTTAATGGCCTGGTGAATCTCTCCCCTGAGCAGGCACTGTTCCATGCTGTCGGCCACCACCAGGTCGGCCTTCCCGAGAATTTTAGGGTCCAGCTCCTGCTTGTCCGGTGTATCCGAACCCACTGCGGTAATGTGTGTCCCTTTCTGCAGGTAATCACTAAGGAGCAAGGGAGTTTTGGAGGGAGTGGTAGTGACTATCAGTCTGCATTGTTGTTGAAGCTCCCTGATATCCATGGTGCTCTTGATGTCAAAACCCTCCTGTTCCATATCCAGGCGGTAGCTCTCCAGCTCTTCCCGGCTGGTGCCCCAGACCATGACCTTCCGGCACGATGTGACCGGTTTCAGATAGCTAAGTTGCAGGCGGGCCTGGGTACCAGCACCCACCATTCCGATTTTGTCCACGCGCTCCGGCGCCAGGTATTTTGCGGCGATGGCTCCGGCCACGGCGGTCCGGACATTGGTCAGGAGACCCTCATCAAGTAGCGCACAGACAGCCTGACCGCTTTTCTGACTGAACAGCAGCATCATGCCGTTGCTGGACATCTGCTTCATCGCCTGGTCTTCATAGAATCCTGAGGCAATCTTGATCACGTAATGCTGCTGCTGCTTTAGATATCCATACTTTATATGTACCTCCCCCCGGTCCAGCAGTAGTTCTCCCACTGGAGGGACCACAGCTCTTCCTTTAGAATAGGCCTGGAAAGCTTGTTCAATCTCAGGCATAAGATCCAGGGAGGGAAGGATCCTTTCAATCTGATCTCGGCGAATGATCTTCATGGTCTACAGGCTTTTTATCAGCTCCTCAATCCGGATCAGTGCCCCTTTTAAATAGCTTTCGGGCAAACCATAAGAGATCCGTAAAAACTTGTCCATCCCGAAATGGTCGCCGGGAATGATCAACACGCTTTTCTCCTGGATCAGCCGCTTCGCCAGTTCGGTGGAGTTGATATCCAGATTATATTTCACAAAGGCAATGGCGGCTGCCTGGGGTGCAGTGCATGAAAAAATGTTCCCCTGCTTCTTCATCCATTCCCTGAGCAGGGGATAGCCTTTCCGGATGTATCGCCTGGTCCGTTCCAAAATCACGGGCTGTACCTTTTCCGACAGGGCAATGGCAGCTAGTTTGTTGGAGAGCATGGTGGCAGAGATGGTGGTGTATTCGTGACGGGCCCAGATCTGGTCCGCCAAAGTCGGAGGAGCCACCAACCAGCCTGTCCTTAATCCGGGCAAACCATAGGCTTTGCTCATGCTGCCCACGGCAATGACTTTGTCATATTTCCCATAAAATGAGGGGGTCCTGATATCGGTAAATTGTTCAGCTCCGGCATATACCTCATCGGCCAGGATCCAGGCACCAACGCGCGAGGCAGTCCGGACAATGGAATCCATTTCGGTTTCGCTCAGAATATAGCCCGTTGGGTTGTTGGGATTGCACAGAGCGATCAATTTGGTTTCTTTGGTGACGACTTGCTCCAGCTTCTCCAGGTCGGGTGCCCAGTTGTTCTCTTCCACCAGGGGGAAAGTTTTAATGCGAAATCCATGGTTCTTTGCCACTCCCCAGATCTGCATGTAGTTGGGCAGCATAATCACCACTTCATCTCCCGGATTCAGGACCGTCCGCATTGAGTTGTAATTGGCTTCAATGGCCCCGACGGTTACCAGGACGTTTTCTGGTCCTGCCCCCTCATACATGGCTGCTATGCGTTCTCTCAGTACCGGAATCCCATTGGCATGTGGGTAGTTCAATTCCGTTTCCAGCAGATCCTCCACCGAGGACCCGTCGATGTCAAGCAATTGTCTGAGAGTCATCGGGTGTACACCGCTTTCCGACAGGTTGTATTCCACCTCCTGCTCGTAGGCGGACATGAACCTTTCCATTAAGAAGGGTTGGTAATCAGACATATTTATCAGCTTTCATCCAGGACCAGCTTGTAGCCCTTTCCGTGTACGTTGATGATCTGCACATTGGGATCGGGTTTCAGATACTTGCGAAGTTTGGTGATATACACATCCATGCTTCTGGCATTGAAATAGTTGTCGTCGATCCAGATCGCTTTCAAAGCAAAATTACGTTCCAGCACCTGGTTGATGTTGTTGCAAAGCAGCTTCAGCAACTCAGACTCTTTGGTGGTCAGTTTTTGTTCAGTACCCGTGCCCTTGAGCATTTGCTTTTTCGCATCGAAGGTAAATGAACCGATCTCCCAGTTCTCCTTATCACCCCCGCGAATCCCCTTTGTTCTTCTCAGGATCGCCTCAATTCTGAACAGGAGCTCTTCCATGCTGAAGGGCTTGGTGATATAGTCGTCGGCACCCAATGAAAAACCTTCCAGCACATCCTCCTTCATGGATTTGGCGGTCAGGAAAATAATGGGGATGTCGCTGTTCATCATCCGTATCTCGGAAGCTAGGGTAAACCCGTCTTTCACCGGCATCATCACATCCAACAGGCAGAGGTCGTAATGGAACTGTTCAAAATGTCTGAAGGCTTTTTCACCATTGGTGACCCAGTCGGTCTCATAATTTTTTGCGATCAGGTATTCCTGGAGCAGGGATCCCAGGTTTTCATCATCTTCAGCGAGCAGAATCCTGCTTTTAATTTCATTCATTTCTTTGCATGTTACTGTTTCAGTAAAGGTAAGTGAATATTGAACCGGGAACCTTTGTTGGGTTCGCTTTTTAAGTGAATCTTTCCACCATGTTGTTCCACAATCAACTTTACATAACTGAGGCCCAGACCAAAACCCTTTACATTATGAACATTGCCGGTAGGTACCCGGTAAAATTTATCAAAGATCCTCTTCTGATCCTCCTTGCTGATCCCTATTCCGTTGTCGGCCACACTAAGCACTACCATTCCCTCTTCATTGCTGGTGGAAATGGTGATCTCAGGCGTACGTCCGGTGTATTTCATAGCATTTTCCAGCAGGTTTGAGATAACGTTGGTCAGGTGCATGGGATCACCTTTCACCTCCGCCCGGTCCGCTTCCGGCAGGAACTCCAGCTTTCCTCCCCGCTTGTCCATCTGAAGCAGGAAGTTCTGGGCTACGTTTTCAATGAGATCGTGAATATCCACTTCCTCGTTTTTCAGTTTAAGTTGTCCGTGATCAAAGATGGCCATCTGGAGTACCCTCTCCACCTGGTATCCCAATTGCTTGCTTTCGGCCTGAATGATCCTGGAGATCTGCCCCAGGTTCTTTTGAGAATCCGGGATCGAACGGTCGTTCAGCATCTGGGAAGCGAGACTGATGGTGGAAATGGGAGTCTTCAGCTCGTGCGTCATGTTGTTCACAAAATCGTTCTTCATTTCCGCGAGTCTTTTCTGTTTGAAGATGATGTAGAGCGCCAGGCTGAACATGGTGATAATAAAAAGGGTGATCAGCAGGGAGGATACTCCCATGACTCCCATGGATTTCCGAAGGTGCAGACGTTCGCCGGGGAAATAAACGCTGATAAATGTGTGCCGGTTATATACACTTCCCGGGAACAGGGAGGTCCTGAAATATTTGCACTCCTCAAATTCATTAAATTGTTCGGAATGGAAGATAGGTTGTTTACCCTCCTCGTACACGGCATACTCAAAAGGATTTGTCACCCCTCGTTCAACAAGTTTTTCAGATAGTATGGCCTCGACCTGGGCTCCAGAGATCTTATCCAGCACCTGTTCCTCCTCCACCAGCATCCTTTTGACCACTCTCTCTACAAAAGTCTCCTGCGCCTCAACCTCCTTTCTCAGGGTAGTGCGTATCTCCTCCGGGTTCATGGCTGTCACCAGGATAGTGTCTCGCATCATCAGGTCTTCTCCCAATACCACCAGGAGGGAATCGTTGATCATCTCCACTTTCCTGTTCTTCAGTGAGCGGTCAGGTGATGTGTAGGTATAGAGATCCTGATCAAGATCCATACCCAGGTCCTCCTCATCTATATGGATATTGTGTTCCTCCGATCCGTTGTAAGCACTTCGGGCGTCGATATGAAAGTTCCAAACCGCCTGGCTCCTTTGCTGGACCAGGGGAGGACGAATTTCATCCAGGATGGTGATGACGGTTTCGTTTTGTACCAGTTCATCGGAGAGTTCTGAAAGCACCTGGTTCACCACCATGCTCAGCTGGTATTCCTCCGATTCTTTAGAACGTTTGATCCAGTAGCCCTGCACAGTGATCATGGCCACCATAGCGAGGGCAAGGAAAACAGTAACTATCCAGAGAATGGTGCGACTCATTGCCCAAAGATAGCTTGCCTCATCGGTTCAGACAGAGTGTTTTAACATTCTTTAACTTCCTTTAAACCTATGTAACTATAATCTGGAATAGATTTGCTGCAGATACTTTATGCAACAGAATATGAGAAAAAGAATACCATATACAATAATGAGCCTGGTGGCTGCATTTATTTTTTCTGCAGGCCTGGCAGCTCAGGAGAAGACTGAAGTTAGCATTCAGGTAAAAAAGGACGGGAAAGTGGTCAAAGATACCACCTACCAGTTTGAGGATGCGGATGAGGCAAAGCATGTAGTGAAGATGGTGGAGGTGATGAGTGGAATGGATGCTGACATGGAAAAAGCGCATTACAACTATACCATGTCTCACAGCGGCGGGAAACATGCCAACACCATGGTTTTTATCTCCGAGGGCGGGGATTTGACCGAAATTAAGGAGATGCATGGCGACTCCCTGGTGTGGATCAGCGAAGGGGATGAAGCTCACATGGAACATATGCATGGCGAAAATATGATTGTCATGAAGAAGGGAGATGGCGAAACCTTTGATATATGGGTTGACAAAGACGGAGAAGAAGGTGGGAAGAGGAAGCAAGTCAAAGTAGTGGTCTCGGGCGATGAAAAGGGCAACTGGACCGCAGTTAGCTCCGGGGAGGCAGATTTGGATGAAAGTGAGAATGTTTTTTATGTCTCAGAAGATGACGATGTGAAGGTGGAGGTCCGTGAGATCCTGGAGAAGACTGAGGATGGAGAAAACGTGAAAGTGATTGTGATCAAGAAGGAGATACATGAAGATGTTGACCAAGATGTTGACAAGGACCATGACGAAGATGTTGATGTGGAGGTGGTTAAAAAGAAGCAATAGAAAGTACGCAAATAGAAGGTTTGTCATGCAGTAGCAGGCAAGTTTGGTTTAGTTTTAGGGTTAATTGGTGTAAAGCTGTCCGTCCTCCCGGCGGGCAGCTTTTTTTTTTAACTTGCATGAAAAGCACCCTTGCCACCCAAGGAATACCATAAAGTTCTGGGATTGTCCCATGGAGCTACCAGCAAGCAAATAAAAACTGCCTACAGGAAGCTGGCTCTGAAATACCATCCCGACCGGAACTCTTCGTCCGGGGCCAAACAGCTTTTCCAGGAGATTACCGAAGCCTATGATTATTTGCTGCAGCATCCCGATCATGGGGCCCCACAAGCTGAATCCTATGACGACCGGATGGCCAGCGAGGTATTGCGCAGGGAGCGTGAACGGATGCAACAGCAAGCCAGGGCCAGGAGGGAGAAAAAAAGGAGGGAAGAGGAGTATTTTAAGCAACCCGAATGGCACGATCCCATCCTGTTTCTGAAATATGCCGGAAACAGCCTGGTTCTCCTCTTTGCACTCTCGGCAGTTCTGTTTCCCATACTTCTGGCAATTTTTAACGATCCGGCCAGTCTGGCAGGTACTTTCTTCTTCATACTTATTGGAGTGGTACTCCTGGTTTACATCTACCAGCACAGGAAGACCTGGTTCCGGATAGGGAAATTTCAAAGATCTTTGAAGGAGATGGCCCGGTCATTCAGGATCGTACCGGGCTTAACCGCCACGGACAGATGCTGCTACTGTCGAAGCACCATGGCCAACGGCAAAGCCTATAAAATCGAATTGTTAAAGACCATCGATATTAAGATCCTGTCCCATGGGGCCCTGAACCACGAGGCAAGATATAAGAACAAGAACAAGCGGGTGTTGGTTCCCCGAAGTGCAAGGGCACAGTACTATCACAGACTGGCCTCCATGCTCAAGATATCATCCATTTTGATCAGTTTGCTGGTGTTTCCAGTGGATAGCATTCTCTGGAAACTGGTGGCGGGAATCCTCTCCGGGGGGCTACTCTCCTTCCTCTTACTAAAGATGGCAAAAGTGAAGTCGAAGGTGAGCTACCTTTTTACGCCTGGACTGCTGATTAAGGCGGCCATCTGGCTCTTCTCACTGTACATGATAAGTACGGTGGGACCGGGCTTTAACATCACCATTTCGGCTTATGTCTATCTGGTAGTGGCTGGCCTGCTATTTTTCCTGGATATGGCATTTGATCTGGTCATGGGAATTTTCCCCTTTTACCGCAAACTGTTCAAACCAGTCAGTCGTCAGGGAACCATTCTGGATTCGCTATACAGGGATGGGTATCAGAATTACCAGGAGCTTCCTGTATACTCGGTTATTTATCCCCTTTTCAGGTGGCTATTCTAACTACCATAGCAGCAGGCGATCGTGGTTTTTTATCCGGCTCAGGTCGCAGGGAACACACATCCTTACCGGTTCCAGTCCCCCGAGTGAAAGCATGAAGTTGCTGATCTTCATGGTATTGATCTCTCCCTGGATGTGGATCAGGTAATCGAGGTTTCTCAGCTCCTCCAGGAAGTATCCGTTTTCTGTCCGGTTTTTAATGATCCTGAAAGTGATCATGGCATCCTCATCCTCGAACAGGAAATTGGAAAAATCCTGCTCCTCATTGATCTTTTTGTGAAATAGTTTCAGGTCGCTCTGCTTTTCGAAGTTCATTCTGAGAGAACCGTTAATCATCCAGCAAAGCTTGTAGTCGGGTTCATCAGTTACCACTCCTAGGAGGCAGAAATCCTCCTCGATGGCCATGTCCAGCTTATGTTTTTTTATGGCCATGCTCAGACGGATTGAATGCTTTTCAGGGCTACTTTGGCAGCCTGTTGTTCCGCTTCTTTTTTCGATCCTCCCCTTCCTGTTCCTTTCTTCTCATTATTCAGATTGATGCTGGAAACAAAGGAGGGTGATTTGACTCCTGACTGATGCTCTTCCTTGCTTTCGAAGATGATCTCCACCCTGTTTTTCTGGGCCCATTCAATGATCCTGCTTTTATGATCAGGATCTTTTTGTACCAGTTGAACCAGGTCAATGTGTTTCTTCAGGATCTTCTTTTCTAAAAATTTTCTGGAAGTCTTATAGCCCCGGTCCAGGTAGATGGCACCGACAAGGGCCTCAAGCGCATTCCCGTAAATGTGTTTGGAGGAATTAACGGGCGAGAAGGCCGGATCTATCATGGCCGGGATGTTTATTTTGACCGCCAGGTAGTCCAGGGTTTTTCGCTTTACAATGCGGGCCCGCAACTTGCTCATCAATCCTTCGTCCCCTTCCGGGAAACGCATGAACAGGTAATGGGCCACGATGCTATCCAGTACTGCGTCTCCCAGGTATTCAAGGCGTTCATTGTTTATTTGAATCCCTGAAGCATTTTTCTGTAAAGCAGATTTAGGTAGAAAGGCAAGTTTGTAAAGAGACAGGTTGCGGGGCAGAAAGCCCAGCATGCGTAACAGATCCATGTAGAACCCGCGGTTCTTCAAGGGCTTAGTCCTTATATTTCCTGAAAACAGACGAAGTGTTGTGTCCCCCGAATCCAAATGTATTGCTCATGCCCACATTCACATCCCGTTTCTGGGCTGTATTGGCTGTCAGGTTCAGTTTGGGATCAATTTCGGGATCCAGGGTTTCCAGGTTGATTGTAGGAGGTACAATACCGTCTACAATCGACATGATTACTGCAATGGATTCGATGGCCCCGGCAGCACCCAGCAAGTGACCGGTCATCGATTTGGTGGAAGAGATGTTCAGTTTATAGGCATGATCACCAAATACCCTTTTAATGGCTTTGATCTCGGAAATGTCCCCCAGTGGGGTGGAAGTCCCATGTACATTGACATAATCCACCTCTTCAGGATCGATTTTTGCATCCCTCAGCGCATTGGTCATCACCAGCCTGGCTCCCTCTCCTTCAGGATGAGGGGCTGTCAGGTGGTAGGCATCGGCCGACATGCCGCCTCCAATGATTTCGGCATATATCCTGGCACCTCGTTTCCTGGCATGTTCAAGTTCTTCCAGAATCATCCCGGCCCCGCCTTCTCCAATCACAAAACCATCGCGATTGGCATCAAAGGGACGCGATGCCTTTTTATAATTCTCGTTGTTGGTGGAGAGTGCCTGCATGGCATTAAAACCTCCTACACCTGGTACATTTACAGAAGCTTCCGACCCCCCCGTGATAAACAGGTCCGCTATATCTAAACGGATCATGTTAAAGGAGTCTATGATGGCGTTGGTGGAAGAGGCGCAGGCCGATACAGTGGCATAGTTGGGTCCACGGTAACCATATTTCATGGAGAGGTGCCCTGCAGCTATATCGGAAATCATTTTAGGAATAAAGAAAGGGCTGAACCTGGGGGTTCCGTCACCCGCCAGGAAGTCCTCCATCTCTTTGGCAAAGGTTTCAATACCTCCGATGCCTGAGGCCCAGATTATTCCTGCCCGGTCCTTGTCATGGTCTGCTGTGTCGAGACCTGCATCCAGGTAGGCCTCATGAGCAGCGATCATGGCATATTGGGCATAGGGGTCCAGCTTACGGGCCTCTTTCCTGTCAAAAAAATCCAGTGGATTATAATTCTTAACCTCACAGGCAAATTTCGTCTTAAACTTTTCAGTATTGAAATGGGTGATAGGTGCAGCACCACTTTCTCCGTTCACAAGAGCCTTCCACGTATCCTGTAAATTGTGCCCCAAGGGGGTGAAAGCCCCCAAACCTGTTACAACTACCCGTCTCATACCAAATATGTGTTTGGACGATAAGCTAATGCTTATTCTGCGTTCTCTTCAATATACTTGATGGCATCTCCAACAGTGGAAATACTTTCAGCTTGGTCATCGGGGATACCCATGTTGAATTCTTTTTCGAATTCCATGATTAGTTCAACTGTGTCAAGAGAATCAGCTCCCAGGTCATTAGTGAAGCTGGCTTCTGGAGTTACCTCATTCTCATCAACACCTAATTTGTCTACGATGATAGCTTTTACTCTTGATGCAATGTCAGACATGACTATAAATTTTAATTAATAATATTGGTTATTTTTAACGCTGCAAAGAAATGCAAAATTCGACTATTTTCAAAAAAAAATGAAGAACATTGCCATATTTGCCTCCGGTTCAGGGACAAACGCAGAGAATTTAATCCGTTTTTTTCGAACGAGCACTTATGGCAGGGTTTCTCTCGTACTAACCAATCGTAAGGGCGCTGGGGTGATTAACCGGGCTCAATCACTTGAGGTTGAAACCATTGTATTTAACAGGGAGCAGTTTTACCAGTCTGAGGAAGTGCTTTCCCTGCTTTTCGAACGGGACATTGATTTTGTGGTTCTTGCGGGCTTCCTCTGGCTGGTCCCCGATTACCTGTTAGAATCGTTTGAAAACAAGATGATTAACATACATCCGGCACTGCTTCCTAAATACGGGGGGAAGGGGATGTTCGGGCACCATGTGCATGCAGCGGTCATTGAGAACCGGGAAAGTGAGTCGGGAATCACCATTCATAAGGTGAACAGGGAGTATGACGAAGGAAACATTATATTCCAGGCCAGGTGCGAAGTCAAACCCGACGACACACCAGACACCCTGGCAAGCAGAATACATCAGCTTGAATATGACCACTTCCCTGTGGTGGTGGAGAAGCTTTTAAAGGAGCTTTAGCATGGCCATGGTCACCGCACGGACCATCCTGTAGGCAACCTGATTCTCTTCGTGGATGGGTTCCACGGGCGGGGCCTCCACTTTCAGGGGATTAACCGCACTGCCGTTCTTATAGAACCTGAAATCCAGGTGCGGACCGGTGGCCAGACCGGTACTTCCCACATATCCGATCACATCGCCCTGTTTCACGTAGACACCCGTTTTTATTCCTTTGGCATAGCCCCTGAGATGCATGTAGGTAGTGGAGTAGACGCTGTTGTGCTTGATGGTTAAATAATTGCCGCCACCGCTGTTCTGGTAACCCTTTCTGCTAACCACTCCGTCACCCACAGTATGCACCGGGGTTCCGGCGGCTGCGGCATAATCCACTCCGTGATGGGGACGCCTGATTTTCAGTACAGGATGCATCCTGGAGCTGGAAAAGCCGGAACTGATCCTTGAGAACCTGAGAGGTGCTTTCAGGAAGGCTTTTCGGAGGCTGTTGCCCT
>SPBY01000309.1 GCA_004525825.1 Bacteroidia bacterium | reverse complement strand
CCCTGGATAAAAACAGCTTTGGATTCAAACACAAAGGCCTTGAGGTATCCTTTGACTTTGTCTGGAACACCATCCATGGAACGCCAGGAGAAGACGGGAAGCTCCAGGGATTCTTTGATATGTTAGGAATCCCCTACAGCAGCTCCAACCACCAATCATCGGCCCTCACATTTAATAAATACACCTGCAAAAGTTTCCTTAAGCAGCACCTGGTACTGACTCCCGAAGCCAGCCTCGTGAGAAAACATATGGAAACCGACCTGGAAGATGTGGCAGAACAGGTTGGGTTCCCCTGCTTTGTGAAACCCAACTGCGGTGGATCAAGTTTCGGGACCACCAAGGTGGCACGCATGGAAGAGTTGCAACCCGCCCTGGACGAGGCGCTACGGGAGGATGAGGAGGCCATTGTTGAACGCTATATAAAAGGGACAGAGGTCACCTGCGGACTCATGAAAAACCGCAATGAATTCACGGTATTTCCCATTACTGAAATCATTCCGAAAAATGAATTTTTCGATTATGAGGCCAAATACATGAGGGGGAAGGCCGAGGAGATCACTCCAGCAAACATCAGTGATGACCTGACCAGGCAGTGCCAGGCATTGGCCAAGGATGTTTATCAGCTGTGCGATTGTTCGGGAATCATCCGGGTAGATTTCATCATCAAAGGCAACCAGGTATATTTTCTGGAACTAAACTCCATCCCCGGCATGTCGAGAGAGAGCATCATCCCCAAGCAGGTAAACAGCATGGGAATGAAGATGGAAGACGTTCTTCAGCAGGTCATTGAGGAAGCAATTTCCCGATCATGAGAAAAACAATCCTGGTCCTTGTAAGCTTCACAACATTGTCCCTGTTGAGCGCTTGTTATTTCACTGACAGCGAGTGGTACAAAGCAGATCCGGTAGCAGATGATCCTCCGGAAGTTTCCGTGATCACCAATCTCGACACCCTTTACAATCCCAGGGTAAACGACAGCCTCCAGGTGATCTATGAGCTAAGCATTGTAAATGGAGAACTTTACTTTATGGAGGCCATGGTATCCGATTTGACTGTCCACTCCTCCGACTCCACCTACGGATCCTTCTGGATTTATCCCTCCCAGTCCAATGAAACTGATCTGGATACCCTTTACCTGGATTTCTACTATTCCAGCAACACCAACACCCTGGCAGACATTATTGGTTTTGAGGCCAGCATCACAATCCTGAAATATGTGATTGACTTCAGTGAGGAGGTGGAACCATGAGAACAAGCTGGAGGTGCATGGCCTTGGCATTTCTTTTGATACTTCTCTCCCCGGGAGCCATCGCCCAGAAATTCGGAATATCCGCTTCCGCGGGCATGGGCTCCCAAGGAATGGACGATCTGAAATATCTCCAGAAATATATCCTTGACACTTATCCGGTGGAAGGAAGGATCACCAGTTCTTTCCCTCCATTTACCAATGTTTCGTTGAATCTGGTTAAGGAATGGTACGATCACATTTACATTGGGGGAGGTTACTCTTTCTCAACTACAGGGGGAAAATCAAGTTACTCAGATAAAACCGGCAGCATATCCACTGAGATAAGTGCTGCTTCGCACCGTCTGGGGGCATTTCTATCATATATCATACTGGGTGGGGAGCGGCTTGACCTCTCCCTTTACGGCAGGTTGGATTTCAACCTGAGCTCTGTGAGCATTGAATCGGCCATCAATGTACTTGGCTATATAAACAGAATATATAACCAGTACAGGAGCATCAGTCCCAGCGCAACAGCAGGTCTTGAGCTTATGTATAAATTCAGTGGATTCTCGATGGGTCTGGAAGCAGCTTACCTGGTGGACTTTGCCGGAAATCTTACAAATGTGGAAAGTAAGGATGACCTAAACGACCCTTATGACCTGAACAGAATTCTGACAAGCGACTGGACGGGATGGTATGCTGGAATTAAAACCCAGATCTGGTTTAACTTCTGACATTTTTCAGACTCCCCTGACCTCTTTGATAAATCCTTCCACCTTCTGATCCAGGGAAAGATTACCCGGCTCACCAATGGCTCGGATAAATGCACTGCCAATGATGGCACCCCTGGCATACTTACAGGCTGCCAGGAATGTAGGCCGGTTGGATATGCCAAAGCCTATAAGACCAGGAACAGGCAGACCCATATCATGGATGCGCTGAAAATATTCCATCTGGTGATCTCCAATGATATTCCGCATACCCGTGGTGGAAGCATCAGCCACCAGGTAAAGAAATCCACCGGATAAGTCTGCGATCCTGCGGATCCTGTTTTCTTCGGTATGGGGGGTAATCAGCAAGGTGTTATGAACTCCATAGGTTCTGAAAAGCTCAAGGTAACGGGCTTCATATTCAGCAGGCGGAAGATCGGGAACAATCACCCCGTCAATCCCGGCATCCCGGCATCTCTCCAGGAATCTTTCCATGCCCATCTTCAGGATGGGATTCAAATATCCCATCAGAATCAGAGGTATTTGTATGGCTGGCCGGATCCCTTCCAGCTGTTTAAAGAGCAAATCCAGTTTCATACCATTTCGCAAGGCAAGCTGGCTGCTCTCCTGGATCACTGCTCCGTCGGCCAGTGGATCGGAAAAGGGTATGCCGATCTCCACCATATCGGCTCCATGCTTCTGAAGGGCCTCAAGAAGTGGTACTGTATCGGCCAGCTGGGGATAACCTGCAGTGATATAGATGGAGAGAATTTCTCCCTGTTTCTCTTGAAATAAGCGGTCGATCCTGTTCATCATAGGTTTAAATACCAAGTTTATCAATATACGTTTCCATGTCCTTGTCACCCCTGCCGGAGAGGTTAACTACTACCACCTCATCCTTCCCGGGTGTGATCTTTTCGAGTACCGCCAGGGCATGGGCCGTTTCCAATGCCGGTATGATCCCCTCCTTCCTGGTACAGAGCAGGGCGGCCTGAAGAGCTTCTTCATCGGTGACCGCAAAAACGGTGGCCCTGCCCGACTTGGCCAGCCAGGCATGAAGGGGTCCCACGCCCGGATAATCGAGTCCGGCCGAAATAGAGTATGGTTCCTCAATCTGCCCATCGTCGTCCTGCATCAGCAGGGTCCGGCTACCATGAATGATCCCGGTGCTTCCCAACAGGGAGGTGGCCGCCGTTTTGCCGCTGTCCACACCCAAACCCGCAGCTTCGACCGAAATCAGTCTGACCCTTTCATCCTCCAGGTAGTGGTAATAGGCCCCTGCAGCATTGCTTCCCCCACCCACACAGGCCACCAGGTAGTCGGGGAAATTGCGGCCTGTTTTCTCTTCCAGCTGTATCCTGATCTCTTCGGATATCACCGACTGGAACCTGGTAACCATGTCGGGGTAAGGATGCGGTCCCACCACCGAGCCAATGATGTAATGGGTATCGACTGGGTGATTTATCCAGTCCCGGATGGCCTCATTGGTGGCATCCTTCAGCGTTTTATTGCCACTGTGAACGGGAACCACCTCCGCCCCCAGCATCTTCATCTTTTTTACATTGGGTGCCTGGCGTTCCACATCGAGCGCTCCCATATACACTATGCAGTGCAAGCCCGAAAGAGCACAAACTGTGGCAGTGGCTACCCCATGTTGTCCCGCCCCGGTCTCGGCAATAATGCGCTTCTTCCCCAGGCGCCGGGCCAGAAGAATCTGGCCAATGGCATTGTTGATCTTATGGGCACCTGTATGGTTCAGATCCTCTCTCTTCAGGAAGATACGGGTCCCGAAATGTGCTGACAGCCGTTCTGCCTTGAACAAAGGTGTGGGCCGGCCGGCATAATCCCTTAACAAATGTCTGAATTCCCTTTGAAATTCATCGGACTGGATGATTTCCAGGTACCGTTCTTCAAGCTCTCTGACGTTGGGATAGAGCATCTCAGGAATAAAGGCTCCGCCAAATTCCCCGTAAAATCCCTGATCATCCACTTTCTTTCCCATATCTTACTGTTTTTTAATTTTTACCATAAAATCCCTCAGCATCCCCACATCTTTTATCCCGGGCGAAACTTCAAAGAGGCTGTTCAGATCCACTCCGAGCAGTCCACCATGATCCATATCCAGCACTGCCCCTGCATCACCGGGGCCAATGCCCCCACCCAGCAGGAAGGGAAGGCCTGAAGGGATCTTTCTCAGGAGGTCCCAATCAAACTTTTGTCCTGTTCCACCGTAGCCCGGACCCTTGGTATCGAAAAGAAAATAATCTACCTGCTCCCTGTACTCCTCCAAAAGGGCCAGATCCGTTTGAACATCGAGCGCCTTGACCACAGGGATTCCCTCTTTTGAAAGCGTGCGGCAGTAATCCGGCGACTCATCACCATGCAATTGAACCATGTGGAGATGCTTCGACCCAAAAGCCTCTTTTACGGACGAAACTGATTCGTTCACAAACACCCCCACTTTCCGGATTCCCGGACCAGGAATTTGGAAAAGAACCGGATCGGGCGATTCTCCCACAAAGCGTTTCGATCCAGGATAAAATATAAAACCCACAAAATCGGGCTCCAGGGCACAGACCTGCTCAAGGTTCCACGGTGATATCATGCCACAAACTTTGATCTTCATAGCTTCTCCATCAGTAAGTTACAAGCCGCGCCAGGATCCTTTTCCTTCATGAAGGCCTCTCCCATAAGAAATAAGCGGTACCCAGCAGCAGAAAGTTTCCCGATCTCTCCGGGGGTACTGAGTCCGCTTTCCGATACAGGCACCACCCCCAGCGGCATCTGTTGGATCAGCTCAAGGCTCCTTCGGGTATCCACCTGAAATGTTTTCAGATCCCTGTTGTTCACACCTACATACTTGATGGCCGGATGATGCTTTTCCAGCTCACGGGCATCATGGACCTCAAACAGTACGTT
>SPBY01000606.1 GCA_004525825.1 Bacteroidia bacterium | reverse complement strand
TGAAACCTACACGGTGTTGAGAGATTCAGATGACGCCACCTACGATCCATCCTCAAGTTCGTCTGCTGGGACCTATACGGTTACCCCCGAAGCTTACAACAGCAACTATAGCTTTATAGCTGAGACAGGGGTGATGCATGTGAATCCTTACGGTCCTGCCACCAGGGCTATCAAACCAGTATTGAATTGCATAGAGAGGATTTCTTCCAACTACTACGCTGCTAACTTTGAATACAAAAATGACAATGATGTGGTGGTATATATCCCACTGGGAGATGATAACCTGTTAACTGGTAGCGGAATTGACTGGACTAACTCTGAAGCAGTACCTACCTGGTTTGAACCCGGAGGGGGATCTTTTATGGTCTTCTTTGATGGGTCGGAACTTTCATGGACAGTCAATAGCCGGGACGGAGACCAGAAAGTTTCCAATGCGGCCAATGCCAACTCCAGTTCTACAAAATGCAAAGGGAATTCTTTGAAGGCGGCAACCGTTTCCATGGATATGGAAGAGGAACCTGGTCTGGATGCTGACCAGCTGGTGGCCTACCCCAATCCTGTGGCTGATAAGCTATATATCTCCATGAAGGATATTGAGTACTACAAGATGATTATTCTCTACGATTTTGCAGGAAGATCACATCCGCTGATGTCTATCGATAAAGGTCCCGACCAGCTGGAAATTGATATGGGACACCTTGCCTCCGGATACTACTTTATCAGGATTGAAATGGAGGATAGCACAAGGGTTGTACCCGTTATCAAGCAGTAAGCAGGGAAACATAATATATCATGTGGTTTGTTTGAATTGTCAAAGAGGGATCGTTTAGGGTCCCTCTTTTTTTATAATCACGAACTTATTGTGCCTTAGAATTGTTAACACTATCTGAATAGGTATATCGCTTATTATCCTTATAAATGCTCCTAAGGTGAAATCTGTAAAAAATTACCTCCTTTTATTCATGATTTCTGCCGGAATCGCTTCCCATGCTCAGGATCTCAACGTGGATAGCCTGAAGCTGGTCGTATTAACCATGGCAGAGGATACCAACAAAGTAAATACCCTCAATACCATTGCTGACCTGGTTTACCGGACCTCTCCCGACGAAGCCGTTGAGTATGGTTCCCAGGCAAAGCCGCTTGCTGAACAACTGGGATTCCAGAAAGGACTTGCACTGGCTTATAAGAACATAGGCCTCGGGGAATACATGCAGGGGAATATTCCGGAGGCCATAAAGAATTGGGAACCGGCACTTGAGTTATTTAGGAAACTAGGGGACGTAAAGATGGAGGCAAATATACTCAGTAATCTGGGCTCTTCTTACTATCAAACCGGAAAGAGTGTGGAAGCTCTTGAATATGCGCTACCTGCTCTGAAAATGGCGGAAGACATGGGCGACTCCCTGAGGATTGGTACACTGCTTATGACCATTGGATTGGTCTATTCTGAACAGACTTCCACGCTGGACTCGGCGCTTAATTATTACCTGCGTGTCATTGAGTTGGCAGATTCCAAGGGATTCAACAATTTGCTGGGTGTGGCGACCATTAACCTGGGGGAAGTTTATTTGGAGAAAGAAGATTTGGATCAAGCTTTGTATTATTTTGAAAAGTCCCTGACCATTGTGACAAGCCCCATTGACATGGCAGCTTCATTAACTTTCATCGGGAGGATCTATTCTGAGAGGGGAGATGATCAGAAGGCTATAATATATTACAACGATGCCTTGGAAATGGCCAGGGAAGAAAATGCACAGGGGCAAGTCGTGGGAATTCTGCTGGGCCTGGCTACCACCTATGAAAATCAGAAGCTCCATGAAAGGGCCATCGATTATTATAAGCGGTCAGAATCCATCGCTGAGGAAAATGGATTAAATCAGGAACTGTCAAGTACTTATGAGGGACTTGCCACCAACTATGCCGAACTGTACGATTTCCCTAACGCTTACAAATATTTGTCCCTGCATAATACCATCGACAATACCATCTACAGAATTGAGTCCGAGAACCAGGCCAAGGACCTGATTAATTCTTACCAGATGGAGAAGAAACAAAATGAAATTGAAATCCTGGAACAAAAATCTAAGATCGAGCAATTGTTAAGCAAGCGGCAGCGTGGCATGCTAATTGGCACTGCTTTGTTTGGACTTTTAATTCTGGCCCTGGCCGGGGGATTGTATAACAGGATGAAGTTTATCCGGGAAACCAATGAAAAAATCAATGCGCAGAATGAGTTGATAACCGACAGCATCTCTTATGCCCAACGTATACAGTCGGCCATTTTACCTTCTCAGGAAATGCTGAAGCTGGTAATGCCGGAACATTTCGTGATTCTCAAGCCCAAGGACATTGTAAGTGGAGACTTTTACTGGGTAAAAGAGGTACAGGATCACCTGGTGATTGTGGGAGCCGATTGTACCGGACACGGAGTGCCCGGGGCCTTTATGAGCATGCTGGGGATCACCCTTCTTAACGATTTGATTGATGATCATTGTTATGATGCCCCCAGTGCCATTCTCGAGAAACTCAGGACAAAAGTAAAGGAAATGCTGGTCCAGGATGGTGGGGTGGATGAACAGAAGGATGGAATGGATC
>SPBY01000548.1 GCA_004525825.1 Bacteroidia bacterium | reverse complement strand
CATCGAAGATCATAGCCCGGTCAGAATGCTGCATTCTGCTTATAACCAGACAATTGGAGCAGGTCCGCGTGGCCTTTATCTGGTCAGGGGAATGCAATCAGAAACCCTTGACAAAGGGAGTTTTACAGGGATCCTGATCCTGAGACAAGGGAGCTTGATAGCGTCGGACAACCGGGGTTTGCTAAGGTACGATCAACGGGGTTCAAAATGGAAGATGACAATCCTTGACCCCTCACTGACAAATGCACACTCTTTTGTGGATTTCAGGAACCAGCAATTTTTCCTTTGTAAAAACGGAGTATTCACCATCAACCGCAGGGCAGGGAATGCTCAGCCCATTCTATTTCAAACGGGGGAGCTCCTGATCCGTATGATCAAGCTGGAGAACGAGCTTCTGCTGGTGGGAAGTCAAAAGGTCTATCGTTACGATGAGGCCGAGGAGACCTTTCATCCCTTAGCCCAGAGCGGAAAAACAAAATTGATGACCGAGTCCGAATTAATCATTCCGGTCTCACAGGATGAATACTGGATTCTTAAAGATCATGGAACAGATCGTTCCAGGGTTGTACACGCCACCAACCTGGATGAACCTGGTGCGGAACAGGCGTCCATTCCTGTTCTGCAAAATCTTGGTGAAATAGTCAAGCTCCACTTCCAGGACAGCATTCTTTATGTGACCGGGGAGGATAAAATTTCCCTCCTCGATTTCCGCAGATTGCAAAGCACTCATGTGACTGAGCTCGTTCAGATCGATCAGGTACAGATCACGGACCACGCTATCCGGTTCCGCTTTACAGGCCTGGAGTTGCAAGACAGCCCCGAACCACTCTTCAGGCAAAGGATCCTGCCCGGCAATGAAGATTGGTCGGAATGGCACAGGAACAGGAATTACACTGTTTCTGGATTAAAGCCGGGAAACTACACCATAGAAGCAGAGGCCATGGATCTGTATGGTCGGATTAGTAATCCCGGCAGCCTGATGTTTTCCGTTGCCACTCCTTTCTATGCCCGCTGGTATGCAAAAGTGTTCTATGGATTCCTCTTCCTGGTAGGAGTCTTCCTGTTCCGGAAATGGCGTTTTCTTGGATACCAGCGCGCTGAATCGAGGATCTCAGCAAGAATGGAAAGCAGGATCCAGAGCCTGGCTGCCGAAAAAGAGCAATCAGATAAACTGGTGGCCGAGATCCTTCCTCAGGAGACTGCCGACCAGATAAAAGATATGGGAAAGGCCAAATGGGACAAGTACGAAAGAGCCACCGTACTCTTTTCCGATATCCAGGGATTTACGCAAATTGCCGAAGAGATGAACCCGGAGGCATTGATAGACGAACTGGATCAATTCTTTTTCCATTTTGACTCCGTGGTCGAGAAATACAACATTGAAAAGATCAAAACCATTGGAGATGCCTACATGGCCGCAGGAGGGATTCCCCATAAAAACAGTACGAATCCCGTGGAAGTAGTGCTCGCAGCTCTGGAGATGCAATCCTACATGCAGCAACTGAAGTCGTCAGGGGCCAATATATGGGACCTTAGAATCGGTATCCATACCGGTCCGGTCATTGCAGGCGTAGTGGGTCATAAGAAGGTCTCCTATGATATATGGGGCGACACTGTGAATACCGCTTCACGCATGGAGTCTTCAGGCATTCCCGGTAAAATCAACATTTCCAGCATCACTTATGGCATGGTCAAGGATTTTTTCCTTTGTGAATACAGGGGAAAACTACCGGTTAAATACAAAGGGAACATCGACATGTATTTTGTGAAAGGATTGCGTCCCGAGTTATCTGTGGACCTGAAGGAAATTCCCAACAAACGCTTCTTTATCAAACTTCAGATTCTCAGGTTGGCAGACCTGGAAGAGAAAGTGTTTAACGATGTGCTGAAGGATTTACCGGAATCCCTCCATTTCCACAGTTTGAAATTTGCAAGAAAAATCTACAACCAATCCTTCCTTCTCTGTCGCTCGGAGGAGATTGAACAGGAGGACCGGCTGTTGGTAAGAACAGCTGCACTCATGCTTTTTACAGGCTTAACCCAGGCCTATCAAAACTTTGAGAATCGCTCTGCAGTCATCTGCAGGGAAATCCTTCCCGGTTTCGCGTACTCAGAAACCCAAATTGACCAGATCAGCAACCTGATTCTGGCCACCAAAATGCCTTTCAGTCCCAGCAACAGGCTGGAGACCATCCTGATCGATGCAAGGATGGAGTATATTGGCCGGCCCGATTACACAGACCAGATCCAAAGACTTTACAAGGAGTTAAAAGAGGAAGGCTCAAAGATCAATGGGCAGCAGTTCAAAAAACAGCAGCTCGAATTGTTGTATAATTTTGAATTCAATACTCTGGCTGCTAAACGTCTCAGGGAGGTATCCGGACCCGACCAGATGTCCACACTCGAGCAGGAGAGATGGATATAAAACATCCTTTTACAACATCATTTCTTTATTGTCGCAGCGGCCTGGATTGATTACTTTTGAACTCTCACAATAACTTCTAAGGGCACAAACATGAATCTCGACTGGAAAAATCTCGGCTTTAATATTATGAAGACTGACTACAATGTCAGATGTGTCTTCAAAGATGGAAAATGGGGTGAATTGGAAGTCTCATCAGACCAGTATCTTCCCATTCATATCGGAGCTACCTGTTTGCATTACGGACAGGAGTCGTTCGAAGGCTTGAAGGCCTTTACCGGGAAAGACGGGCGCATCAGACTATTTCGCCATGAAGAAAATGCCCGGAGGATGATCCAATCCGCTCAGGGCATCCTGCTTGCGGAAGTTCCGGTGGAACTGTTTATGGAAGCCGTTGAAAAGGTGGTGTTGCTGAATAAGCACTTTGTTCCGCCTTACGGGACCGGCGCATCGCTCTACATCCGTCCATTATTGATCGGGACAGGTCCGGAAGTGGGTGTACGTGCTGCCAAAGAGT
>SPBY01000285.1 GCA_004525825.1 Bacteroidia bacterium | reverse complement strand
GTTTTCCAGCAGGTCAAGCAGGTGCTTGACCGATTGATTGATCTTTCTGAATCCTGCTTTGTGATCCTCCTCTTCTGTTTGATCAAAACTATCCACCATCAGTTCGCTTATGGAAAGAAGGCTTGCGAATGGATTCTTCAGGTCGTGGGATATGATGGAGAAGAATTTGTCCTTGGTGGCATTAAGTTCCATAAGGTTCTTCTCCGATTTTCTAAGAGCCTCGTTGGCCTGACTGATCTGCTGGTTCTGATACTTCAACAAGCGGTTGGTTCGTGATTTCAGCAGGTACACATAGATCATCACAGCGATGGTCGTGGAGAACAATACTTCCAGCAAAATGAACCACCACGATAACCAGAATGGAGGGGTAATGATGATTCTCAGCTGCATGGGAGGATCGCTCCGGATTCCGTCTGGATTTTCAGCCACAACCTTCAAGAGATAGGAACCTGCCTTCATGTTGGCATAGGAAACATAATTGCGCGATCCTGCATTGTTCCAGTCTGTCTCCAGGTTCTCCATGATGTAGGAGTAACGAAGATTACGTGACTGAAGGTTGTTCAGTGCTGAAAATTCAATGGAGAAAAACCTGTGCTTGTAATCCAGCTCGATCTCTTCCAGGTAGGTCACATTTTCACTGGAGTAGTATTCTCCCTCAAACTCCACGATTCTGCCTGGATGTTCCTCAAGCTCCTCTTCAAGGTCCACCCCTGCAATTTGCACTTCTTTCCCCAGCACCTCGATCTGTGTAAGGGTGACTTCCGTAACGTTTCTAACCGGGTCCACATTGTTGGGATCGATGATATTCATTCCATAGACACCTCCGAAATAGAGTTGTCCGCTGGCCCCTTTGTGATAAGCACCGCCGTTAAATTCATTGCTCTGTAGACCGTCGTTCATGTCATAGTTCTTCACAACAAAGGAATCCAGGTCAAACTGGCATATTCCCCGGTTGGTGCTCATCCAAATGTGGTTGTTGTCATCGGGAAGGATCCCGTAGATAACCTCGTTGGCCAGGCCCTCGCTTACCCCAAAGCGCCTGAAGGATTCTGTGGCGGGGTAAAACATGTTCAGCCCACTGTTGGTGCCTACCCAGAACCTTCCCATCTGATCTTCGTGTATGGAGAAAACAATGTTGTCGGAGATGGTATTGGGATCTTCAGGATCTTTATAATAGGAAATGAAGGTGCCGGTTTCGGGATCCAGCTTACACAGTCCGCCCCCGTAAGTCCCCACCCACAGGTTATCATCTGCATCCTGGTGAATGGCAGAGTAAATAAAGTTGTGCGGCGGACCCACATCCTCAGCACTTTCCACCAGGTAGTGCCTGAAGGATATTCCATCCTCCAACAAGAGATTCAATCCGTTCCGGGTGCCTATCCATATTCTGCCAACCCGGTCCTCATACACGGTGTGCACAGAGTTGTCTGAAATGGAGGCCGAATTGCCCGGATTGTGCCTGAAGTGCGTGAATGAGCGCTTCTGTGGATTGAACAGGTCGAGTCCTCCTCCATCGGTCCCTATCCATACCCGACCCCTGCTGTCCTGGTAAATTTTCCTAATGGAAGAGTTAGCCAGAGAGCTGGGATCAAAGGGATTGTGGTCATAGTGGGTAAAAGTGCCATGCTGCGGATCATAGCAGGAGATTCCATGGGCATTGGTACCAAACCACACGACATTGTCGGATGTCTCACAGATGGTCCAGACAAAGGAACTGGCAAGACTGTTCAGGTTGAAGGGATTGTGTTTAAACAGTTTGAACCTGTTTGAATTGGGATCCAGGATGCTGATACCTGCTCCAAAGGTCCCAAACCAGGTGACACCGGCACGGTCCTGGAATATGCAATTGATGGAGTTCTCGGAGAGGCTCTCGGGATCGGACGGATTGTGAATGAGGTGTTTGTAGGTGAATGTGGCCGGATCGATCTGATAGATCCCGTTTCCGAAAGTACCAAACCAGATTAAGCCGTCTTTGCCTTCATGAAGAGGTTCTTTGGGATCGAGTGCCAGGGAGTGGGTGGTTCCTCCTGCCTCCATAAACCTCAGGAGTCCCAGCTCTTCACCCCTGTAACAGTAAAGGCCTTCTGTGGTCAGTATCCAGACTTGCCCACGCTGGTCAGGGAGAATGCGGGTTATCTGAGTGTCCTCCACATCGAACTCAAGAGCAATAAGCTGGTGCTGCCGGTTAATGGAGAGGTCCAGTTTTACCAGGCCCTTGTTGGTGCCGAGCCAGAGGGTTTCATCCTTGGAGGCCATCTGGTAGATGATGGTAGAGCTGTCAATAATTCCTTCGGCACTTTCATTGAAGAATAGTCCCGATTTCCTGTCGTAACTGTACAGTCCTTTGTAAGTGGCAATCCAGAAGAGACCCGATTGATGCTGCAGGAATCCGGAAATCCGCGATGTAAGTCCAAGCAGATCATCGTCGTCCGGCTCAATTCTCTGCACTTCGTTGGTGAAACGGTCCACATGGTTCAGACCCTGGAAGGTCCCCACCCAGAGTTCGTTTCTAAGGTCCACCTCAATGGCAGTGATGGTATCATTGGAGAGAGAGGCCACATCGGCCGCATCGTGCTGCAAAGCCGTAAAAACACCCTTGCGGGGATTGTATTTGGTTAACCCGCTTCGGGAACCCAACCAGATCATCCCCGATTTATCCTCGTAGACCATTTCGACCCACTTATTGGCCAGGAGATTGTGTTGATCGGTGGTGGCTCCGTATACTGTAATGGCTTGTCCGTCATATTTATTCAGTCCGTCCTCGGTGCCGAACCACATAAATCCTTTGGAATCCTGGTAAATGTCATAGACCGAGCTCAGGGACAATCCATCGTTGATGGTAATCCTTTTAAAACGGACATATTCCTCCTGTGCAAGCGACTGGACAGATAACAGTAGCAAAGCGGAAATCAGAACTGAAAACCTGGTCATTCTTAGAAACGTGGCAGTATTAGTCCTCATTTGACGCACAAATATCGAACCAAGTTACCCAATCGGCATGGCTAAATCAATGAAAGAAAGGTTAAATAATGTTATATCACGATTAACCGGTAATGGTGGCAGGTTCCACCCTGACTTTCACCACTGTCTTGGTTTTCCACCTCCCGGTCCGGTAGTAGATGAAGGAAAGTATCATTCCAAAGGCCCATCCCGTAGGAATGGACCACCAGATTCCAGCTTCTCCCATTCCGGCTCCCCGGATGCTTACTCCGAAAATTTCCACGGTCTCCTTGCTGAGTAACAGGGCTGCCGGGATCCTGATGAGCCATAGTGAGATAAGCGTTAGGAACATGGGAACCAGGGTGTCTCCGGCTCCCCGCATCACCCCACCATATACAAACATCCCGGTAAAGAGCACGTAGAATGAGGTGACGATGGTCAGGTAGTCTTCCCCGATGCCTATCACGGCCTGGTCATGAGTAAAGAGACTCATCAAGGGGGTTTTGAACAGGATGATTAGCAAGGTTATACCCACCGCGATGGCGGAGGACATCAGAAGGGTTCGATGTAGGCCTTTTTTTACACGGTCAATTCTTCCGGCTCCAATGTTTTGTCCCACAAATGTGGCCAGTGCCTGGGCGAAGACCATGGAGGGAATTACTGCCAGGCTGTCGAGCCTTCCAGCGGCTGTATAACCGGCCACCACATCGGTGCCAAATCCATTGACAATGCCCATTAAGGCCAACATTCCAAGGGCCACAAAGGTCTGTTGCAGTCCAGTAGGGAGCCCGATCCTAATGGTCTGTTTAAAGATTGCCCAGTCAAAGGCAAATTCCCTCAGGTCGAACTTGATCAGTTCATGATTCTTGTTGAGGTAGAAGACAGCCACCAGAAAGGCAATGCCCTGGGCAATGATGGTGGCAAATGCTGCTCCTTCGATTCCCCATCCCAGTTTTACAATGAAAAGCAGGTCCAGGCCAATGTTAAGAAAGGTGGCAAGAAGCAAGAAATAGAGGGGAGTGATGGAATCGCCCAATCCTCTGAGAATGGCAGCCACCCCGTTGTAGCCAAAAAACACCACCAGTCCCGAGGCATAGATGGTAAAGTAGGCGGTGGCTGTGGGCATCAGCTCTTCGGGGAGTTTAATAAGCCGGAAGATCGGTTCCGCGAAGGATACTCCCACCACGGTCATCACTACTGAAAATACTGCCATGACGATAAAAACGGTATCGATGGCACGTTTTACCTTGGTGATATTTTTGGCTCCAAAAAACTGGGAAATAACAATGGTACCCCCGGTAGCGATCCCAATGATCAGTGCGATCAGGGTGAATATGACCGGAAAGGAAGCACCCACCGAGGCAAGGGCTTCCTTACCCAGGAAGCGGCCCACGATGATCTGGTCCACAAAGGTATAGAGTTGCTGGAACAAATGTCCCACCAACATGGGTAAGGCAAAACGGAAAATATTCCTGCCCTCGCTTCCTGTGGTCAGATCTCTCACAGCAAAATGGAAGCGCCAAAGGTCGGCAATAAATATGGAATTGAGAAGACTTCTTGCGAATTGGGCTTATTTCCTGTGTTCTGGAGCAGAACACTTTCATTTCATTAAAAAATTCCTTAAGATAGGGTACCCTTAACAAAATGCCCTAAAACCCATGCATACTGGAAAATCATCCGGTTTTTCTACTATTCATTCCATAAATCTATTCTTATGAAAAATTTCAGACATCATTTGATGGTGATGATCCTCTTTGCCTTTGTGCAGGGAGGCTATTCTCAGATTGCGGGGACTGCTCATGATTTTTCCACAGAATCCTGGGCGCCGACCACCAACAGGGGATGTGGTGTCTGCCACACCACTCACCAATCCATCCAAATTACCAGTGCTCCTTTGTGGAACCATGAAGCGACCGTGGTGGCAGGGTACACTCTCTACAATTCTCCCACATTCGATGGAAACTCCACCATCACCAATCCCGGTGCCAGTTCCAGGTTGTGTCTTAGTTGTCACGACGGTACCGTGGCCCTGGAGAATTTCGGCGGGATTACCAATGGCACCAATTTTATCGATCCCGGGGCGCGTATCGGAGGAGTGGCCGGAAATGATCTGAGTACCGATCATCCCATCTCCTTCGAATATACCGATGCCCTTGCT
>SPBY01000048.1 GCA_004525825.1 Bacteroidia bacterium | reverse complement strand
CCGAGCTCGGTGAGGCCGAAGACCAAGCAAAAAAAGAAGACTAAGATTCATATAATGTTGGTTCCGGACGGAGCGAAGGCTGGGAAGATTTCCAAGCCATATGGTCTCCGGGGAGAAGTAAATGTTCTACTTGAACCCGAAGCTGGAAACTACATGGAACCTGATCGCCCGCTGTTCATCGATTTAGATGGGCAGCGGGTTCCTTTTTTTGTGGAAGAGGTGGAACTGGTATCCAGGGAACAGGCCATCGTTAAATTTGAATTCATCGATTCCCTTGATGAAGCTCGAGCAGTCACTGGTTGCAGTTTTTACTTTGATCCTGCCCATATCTCCACGCCAGTAGCAGATGCAGATGATCTGAATTCTGTGGTAGGTTACCTGGCATTTGACAAAAATATGGGAGAGCTGGGGAAGGTAAGTGCTTTTATTCCCCATTCCATGAATCCGGTTTTTATCATTGATTATAAAGGCAAGGAACTCATGGTGCCTGCTGTGCACGATTTCATCGATCAAATTGACTCACAAAGTCAAATAGTCCATCTTATTTTGCCCGATGGGCTCACTTCACTGTAACATCTCTTTTTTCATTTCGTCTTTAGTCTGAATTTAATAATCAACTAAAGGTTTATACAATGAAAAGAATTGTAGTTTCAATGGTGGCAGTAGCCACTCTGCTGCTTTGCAATAGCTTCCTTTCCCCCGATATGCCCAAAGAGGATGTCAGGAAACTTGAAACATTCTCAGGAATAGGCATCGGTGTGCATGCCGATGTTTATTATACTCCGGGCAATACCCACGAGATCAGGATTGAGGGGGAGGCCGAGGACGTAGAGGATCTGATCACCGAAGTAGAAGATGGATTTCTTACGCTTAAATATGAGGACTGGAGGATACATAGGTCCAAGTTGACCATCCACATTACTTCCAAGGAACTGGAAGCCGTAAAGATGTCTGGCTCGGGAATGTTTGCATCTGCTGAAGCCGTTACCTCCGACGAGATGGAAATTGCCATTTCAGGAAGCGGAAATATTGTATTTAGTAAGCTTACGGCTGATGAAGTAGGTGTAAAAATCTCCGGTTCAGGCGATGTACTGCTCGACAGCGGAAACTCCGATGAAATGGATTTGAAGATCAGCGGTTCCGGACAACTAAAAGCTGAAACCTTTGATGTAAATGAATTCTCAGCAGCGATCAGCGGATCGGGAGGAGCCAGAATCACGGCCAAAGAGGAATTAGAGGTGAAAATTTCGGGCAGCGGCTCGGTGTATTATCACGGAAATCCCAGGGTGAATAGCACCTCCTCTGGTTCAGGAAAAGTAAAAACATTATAGATACGGAGCACCCCTGCCTCAAAGAGGAGGGGATACAGGAGCGGTTGTGAAAACAACCACCTGCGGGCTGCCTGTTTTTACGGGCAGCCCGTTTTTTTATGGACGTAGAATAGTCATTCCGCCACCTGCTTTCAGCTTGATGATGGCGGAGGGCGATGATGGATCTGTTTCATCCTGCCTCCAGTTGACCACATGATCGACCTGCCGGCGGATCTGGGGAAGGATCTCGCTAAAAAGCGCAGGGGAAAGCTCTCCGGAAATGTTGGCCGAGGTTGAGACTATGGGTTTGCCGGTGAACTCAATTAGTTTTTGGCAGAAAGGATCAGAAGTGATTCGAATCCCTACCGATCCATCCTCTGCCACCAGGTTGCTTGCCAAGTGGCGGGCACCTGGGTAAATGATGGTGGTGGGTTTTTTGGCCTTGCCAATCAGTTCCAGTGCCTGAGGAGGGATCTCGTTGAGGTACTGTTTCAGCATCTTTACCCCGTTTACCAGAACCAGCATGCTTTTGCTGTCGTTGCGTTGCTTTACATCATAAATCTTCTGAACGGCTTCATGCTTGGTGGCATCGCAACCAATGCCCCAAATGCTGTCTGTGGGATAAAGTATGATGCCTCCCGACAAAACAACTTTGCCTGCCTTCCTGACCTCTGAATCAATCATTTCTGCTCTGAAGATAGACATTATATAGGGCAGGAATGGTGTGTTCCTCCCTGAATTTCAAAGCATGGGCACCACCTTCTCTGATCAGGCGGTCTCTGGTGGCGGAGTCCTCGAGGATCAGCCTGATTGCATCGATCATCTCTTCCTGGTCGAAGGGATCAATCAATAGGCCACCCTTCCCGGCAGTTTCTTCCAGGCATCCTCCCCTGGAGGTGATCACCGGCACACCAGAGTTGAGTGCCTCCAGAATCGGAATCCCGAATCCTTCGTAGGAAGAAGGATAGATAAAGCCAATTGAACCCTGGTAAATGGCCGGCAGATCATTGGTATGCACATGGTCCAGGAACAGGATGTTCTGCACCTGGTGTTTTTCGATGTATTCGTTTACCAGATTGAAATAGTCTGTTTTTTTTCCCACCACCACCAGGGGGATGTCAATGTTTCCCTGGTGCATGGCCATGATGACCCTGAGCAGGTTTTTTCGCTCTTCAATAGTCCCCACATAAAGCAGGTATTCGGAGGGTAAGGTAAACTGCCGGCGGGAGGTTAACATCAGATTTTCACTCACCCGTTTGTAAAATTGCCTGCTGCATCCCTGGTATACCACACTGATCCTGGATTCATCTACTCCCAGGAAGCGCATAATATCCCGTTTGGTCAGTTCGCTCACTGCAATGATCCTGCTGGCAGCACGCGTTCCATAGCGCACCTTCTGTTCATAGATCTTACGGTCAAGCAGCTTATAAAACTTTGGGTGTTCCATAAATATAAGGTCATGGATGGTGACCACAGATCTGACCTTGCTGCGGTGGATCCCGTAAGGCAGTTCATTGCTGAGACCATGGAAGAGGTCGACACCATCCCTCTTCAGCTGGCGGGTGAGCCCGAAGCTTCTCCAGAGAGAACCCTTAAAGTTCCAGGGATTTTTGCCCGGTTTCCTGATTGTACTCCCATCCGGCTTATGAAACAGTTTCTTGTCTTCTATGCTCGGTGTATACAGCAGGCACTCATTTTCCGGATAATAACGGCAAATGTTGGAAATAACATACCTGCTATAGTTGCCAAGGCCACTATAATTGTTAAAGGCCCTCTTTGCATCAAACCCGATCCGCATCATACCGCTACGTTGTATTCCCTCAGCGCATCGTTGAGAGAGGTTTTCAGGTCGGTGGAGGGTTTTCGTTGTCCGATGATCAGTGCACAAGTTACCTGGTAATCACCGGCTGGAAAGGTTTTGGTATAGGAACCGGGGATCACTACCGAGCGGGCCGGAACCACACCCTTCATTTCAACCGGCTGCTTGCCTGTCACATCAATGATTCTTGTGGAATTGGTAATCACCACATTGGCACCCAGGACAGCTTCAGATTCAACTCTGACCCCTTCCACGACAATGCTCCGGGAACCGATGAAACAGTTGTCTTCAATGATGACCGGGGCAGCCTGAACCGGCTCAAGCACTCCGCCGATTCCAACACCACCGCTCAGATGGACATTCCTCCCGATCTGAGCGCACGAACCTACTGTGGCCCAGGTATCGACCATGGTACCTTCGTCCACATAGGCCCCAATATTCACATAGGAAGGCATTAGGATTACTCCTTTTGCAATGTAGGCACCATACCTGGCAATGGCATGAGGAACCACCCGAACCCCTTTGGCTTTGTACCCGCTTTTGAGTGGAATTTTGTCATGAAACTCGAAAGGGGGAACCTCAATGGTTTCCATCTGCCGGATAGGGAAATACAGAATCACAGCTTTCTTAATCCAGTCATTGACCTTCCAGACTCCATCATCTTTTTCAGCTACCCTCAGAACACCTCTGTCAAGCTGGTCAACTACTTCATGAATTGCCTGTTGAATCTCACTTTCCTTAAGCAGGTTCCGGTCGCTCCATGCTGCTTCAATACTAAGTTTCAGTTTCATCTTCTAAAAATAACAACTTTAATCAATCGCGCAGCCAGGTACATAATCACCAGGGTAAAGATAATGGTTGCCCCTGAGGGGATATCCAGGTAATAGGAGAGGATAAGACCGAGGATGGAGGCAAAAAATCCCAGTACCACCGATCCGATCATGATGTGACTGAAGCGGTTTGTAAAAAGGTTGGAGATGTTTTGAGGAATGGTCAGCACTGAAAGTACCAGAATGATTCCGGCAGTCCGGATACTGAGGACAATGGTCAATGCCACCAGTACTATAAGCAAGTAATTAATAAACATGACTGGGATTCCCCTGATTCTGGCAAACTGTTCATCAAAGGCCACGTACAAAATAGCTTTGTAGAAAAGTATAAATACGGTCAGAACAGTGAGTGCCAGGCCCAGCATGAGCCACAGGTCGGTGGAGGTGACTGTGATGATGCTCCCGAACAGGAAACTCATCAGATTCGGGGCATATCCCGGTGAGAGGTACACAAAAATAATGCCGATGGCCATTCCCAGCGACCAGAGAATGGCTATGATGGAATCGTTCCGGAGCACCTTTCTCCGGGTAAGGTTTTCGGTAGTCAGGGCTGCCAGTACTGCCACTACAGCTGCACCAGCAAGGGGCGGGAAACCAAGGAAGTAGCCAATCCCCACTCCACCAAATGAAGCATGAGTAATTCCGCCGCTAATAAAAACCATGCGCCTTGCCACAATATAGGTTCCAACGATACCGCAGGCCACAGACATCAGCAGCGCCGCCAGGATGGCATGTTGAATAAATCCGTATTTAAAAAGCTCCAGCAGTTCCATGTCAACGATGAATATGCTCTTTAATAACCCGGTGAGGCACGGTACCGTGGGTAATGATTTCGATGGGACAATTGTACACCTTGAGCTGCTCCTCACTGATTTCATTGGAAGTGTGATAATGCAGATCGCGGTTTACACAGGCAATGGTTTTAATATAGGGCGAAATGGTCCCAATATCGTGAGATACCAGAAGAATGGTGATCTTTTCATTCAGTTCTTTCAGCAGGCTGTACAACTCAGTTTCGAACTTGTTGTCCACATGGGTATCCGGTTCATCAAGGACGAGCAATCTCGGAGAAGAAATAAAGGCCCTGGCCAGCATGGTTCGTTGAAATTCACCTCCGGAGAGTTCCCCAATAGGACGGGTACGAAGTGCTGATAAGCCCACTCTTTCCATCGCCTCTTCTACTTTTTGATGCCTCTCTCTTGCTTTCCGGAACTCTATTTTTAATCCGTGTTCAAGGCCTGAGGCGATTACTTCCCTGACTGTAATTGGAAAATCTTCATCCACCTGGATGCCCTGCGGAAGGTATCCGATTTCACTTTTATCGAAGGCATGTTCCACAGTCCCTTTCTGAGGTTTAAGCAATCCAAGTATGGCCTTTATCAGGGTGGTTTTGCCCCCTCCGTTGGGACCAATGATGCCAATGAAATCGCCTTCAAATACAGAGAGGGAAACATCGGACAGGACCAGGTGTTTCTGATAGGCAAAGTCCATGTTTTTTATGGAAACCAGTGGAGCTTTCATCGCATTGAAGAATTAAACTGCTCAGCAATATATAGCATTTGCTCCATCCAGTGAGGATCGAGGGGATCAAATCGTACAATTTTCGCCCCTATTTCCCTGGCAAGAACCTCGGCATTTTTACGGTCGAACTGATCCTGAACAAGGATCGTGGAGATATTTTGGCTTAGCCCCAGATCGGTCATCTGTCTCAGGTGCGTCGGCGATGGACTTTTTCCTTCAATTTCGAGGGAGTATTGGTGCAGGTGGTAATCCCTGGCAAAATAGGTCAGTGCCGGATGATAAATCATGAAACTCCTGCCCTCCAGTCCCTCAAGTTTGCTGCTGATTGCCAGCTGCAGGGAATCAAGTGAAACTGAGAATTTCTCAAGTCTGTCGGCAAGCTCCTCCCGGTGATCCGGGAACATGAGCTGCAATGCATCATGTGTGTTCCTGGCAATGATCCTGGCATTTTTCACAGATAGCCATACATGAGGTTCCGTACCTGTTTGGGATTGGCCGTGATGATTCGCTCCCTCTTCCTCTTCTATAATCAGGTCGATTCCCCGGGAAAGATCGAAAATTTTCATCCCGGGATTCACCGAACTTATTTTGTCCATCCAGCTCAGTTCAAAGCCCACATAACCAATTTTAAGATAGGTCTCAGACTGCTCCAGTTTGCTCAGCTGGGAGATTGTGGGTTCGTAAGTGGCCGGACTGGCGCCCGGAGGGATCATTACATTTACCTCTGCCAGGTCGCCTGCCATTTGTTCCACGAAGTAGAGCTGGGGAAGGATGCTGACACTGATGACCGGTTTCTCTGCCGTTTCGGTGTTGCGATGGCAGGAGAGCGTCAGACTTATGATCACCAATGCAAGGAGGGTTTGTTTCATTTTTTCGGTGGACTAAATATCTGGTAAAGGGAAGTTCCTTTCGGGGGAACCGGGTCGTGACCGTGCCCACCCCATGGATGACAACTGAGTATTCTTTTTGTTCCCATGATCAGGCCTTTGATGGGACCATGAATTTTGAGTGATTCAAGGGCATATTCTGAACAGGTGGGATAGTACCTGCAGGTTTTGGGAAGGGCAGGAGAAATGATCCACTGGTAAAACTTAATTGGGATGGTCAGAAGGGCGACCAATACCCAGCGGATCCACCTAATCAGGAAGAATCTGTTCCACTGATCCCTAAGATTTTGAAACCAAGCCATACACTGCTTAAATGCAAGCAAATTTAGCAATAAAACAAGACTAATTTAGATCATTTCTTACATGGTTTTCCTATCAATTTTGCGTATTTTCACGGCGCATTATTTTAATCCGTAAACAGAATTGCCATACATTAAATAATACGTAAGTTATGAAAGAAGCTGTAGCCATTCTATGTGCAGGCGGACCCGCTCCAGGAATCAACACGGTAATTAGTTCAGTCACCAAAATATTCGCCAAGAACGGATACAATGTCATTGGTCTGAACGGGGGATTTAAGAGTCTCTTTGCCGATGAGCCCGCCTTTGAATACCTTGATTTTGAATATGCCGACCAGATCTACAGCAGGGGAGGGTCTGCTTTGAAAATGAGCCGCTACAAGCCCAAGGACGAGGAGTTCAAGGTGGATTTTTTTAAGAAGAACAATGTTAAGCTGCTGGTGACCATTGGCGGTGATGATACTGCTTCTACGGCCAACCGCTTGGCCAAATTTCTGGCCAAACAAAACTTGGATGTAAAGAACATCCATGTTCCCAAAACCATAGACAACGATCTTCCTTTGCCCGAAGGCACTCCTACATTTGGATATCACTCTGCCAAGGAAGAAGGTGTGCGCCTTTGTACCACCATTTATGAAGATGCACGAACCAGCGGAAACTGGTTTGTGGTGAGTGCCATGGGCCGTGAGGCGGGCCACCTGGCTTTTGGAATCGGGACTGCCTGCCACTACCCCATGATCATCATTCCCGAAATGTTCAACAAGACCAAGATCACCTTTGACAAGATCACCAGGATGGTGGTTTCCTCCATGGTGAAACGCCGCATTCTGGGTATCGATTATGGTGCTGCCATAATCAGTGAAGGAGTGTTCCACTTCATGAACGATGAGGAAATTATTGCCACGGGGATCAACTTTACCTACGACGATCATGGTCACCCCGAACTGGGAAATGTGAGTAAGTCCCACATTTTCAATATGCTTACCCAGCAGCACCTGAAAGAGCTTCGCATCAATGTGAAGAGTCGTCCGGAAGAGATCGGATACGAACTGCGTTGCTGTCGTCCCATTGCTTACGACCTTTCTTATGCCACCCGTTTGGGTCTGGGAGTTTACAGTCTTTTCATAAAGGGCGAAACCGGATGCATGACCACCATCGACCGTGGAGGCAATATCTCCCCACTGTATCTGAAAGATGTAGAAGATGAAAATGGCAAGGTGAAGCCGCGACTGGTGAACATGGAATCTGAAACAGTTCAGGTGATATTCAGAAACAATCTACATTTCATTACCAAAGAGGATTACAGGGCAGCTAAGAAGTTTGTGAAGAATCCGGAAGACTATGACTTTTATAAGATTCTGGAATGGGATGAGTAGTCCCGTCTTCCTGTGCCATTGGTTTATTTCAATTAATGGCTTATTTTTAAAGAAAAAACCATGGCACAGGGGCACAAGAAAATAGGAACGATAGGAATATTGACAGGTGGCGGGGATGTGCCGGGATTAAATCCGGCCATTCGCGCTGTAACCATTCGTGCCCTTCGGGAAGGCTACCAGGTGATTGGCCTTCGAAAAGGGTGGTCGGGCATTACCGAGATCATCAGGGATAAAAATGCCGACAACAGTGAACATTTCGCGGTTCTCACCGAGCAGATTGTGAATAAGGCAGGGCGAACAGGCGGGACTTTCCTGCACACTTCCAGAGTAAACCCGAGCAGGGTGAGAAAAGATGATGTACCGTCGCATCTGCAGGATTCTTATAAAGAGGAGGTCAACGATCTGACCCAAGAGGTTTTGAAAAACCTGGCTTTCCTCGGCATCGATTTTCTGATTCCTATTGGAGGAGATGACACCTTGAGTTACGGGGTGCGACTCTACAAGGAGGGATTCAAAGTGATCGCCATTCCTAAAACAATGGATAACGATGTACCGGGGACCGATTATTGCATTGGCTTCTCTACCTGTGTTACACGAACCATTAACATGACCAATACCCTGAGGACCTCGGCAGGATCACATGAGCGGATCCTGGTGCTTGAGGTGTTCGGAAGGTATGCGGGATTTACTGCCATGCTTCCCACCATGGCCGGTGCTGCCAACCGTTGTGTTATCCCCGAGCACCAGTTCGATATCTTGCAACTGACAGAACTTCTGGTAGAGGACCGGGTGCAAAATCCAAGCAACTATTCGGTGGTTCTGGTTTCTGAGGGAGCTACTTTCACAGGTATGGAAGACATGGTCTTCAAGAATGGGGAAAAGGATGCCTATGGTCATCCAAAGCTTGGGGGAATTGGAAACGTAGTTTCGGATCTGATCAAAAAAGAATCTGCTCAGTTCAACAATGGCAAAACCATCAACATCATTAATCAGCACCTGGGTTACCTGGTCCGAGGCGGCGATCCCGATGCCATTGACTCCATCGTTCCCATGGCCTATGGCAACCTGGCCCTGGACCTGATTCTGAAGGGAATACATGGAAGATTGGTGGTCTTGAGAAACGGACGCTACGACAATGCTCCCATTGATGTGGTCACCAGTAGTAAAAAGCTGGTGGATGTGAAAAAGCATTACAATATCGAGCGACTCAGACCACACTTCAAGAGCTTTGAATTCCAGCCCCTTTTCATCATGAGTGGGAATTATTAAGTTTCCCGACGAGAATTTAGCGTACTATTCAATATAAAGCCATGCAGTCTCGATGACTGTCGCCCTGATATTGCCCAGAGCATTCAAGGCTGATTTCACGGATTCATGAGAACTTGAGGTCACCAGGTTGAAACTATAGGGACCAGCTAATATTCTGCCATCAAGGCCCTGATTTTTCATGTCGGCGGAGTACTCATTCGCATAGGAAGAGTTTTTGAATGCTCCTACTATGATGTGTACTTTGGATGTTGAAGCATCTTCACAGTCAGAAAGTTTTAGCATTGCTTCGTCTGCCTGTTTCTGTGCAAGAGCCAGCCGATCTTCAAGGTCCCTGGATGCCTCAACCCGGGTTTTTAAAGCTTGATTCTCCGCAACCATAGTATCGATCTCGTCCTGGTTCATGGAAGATTTCTGGAACAAACTGCAGGATGAAACGATCAATCCAAGTAAAACAATTCCTATCAGATTCTTCATAATGCTTTAATTTTTGTGATCAAGATTAAAGATACGTAAAATCCAATAACCCTTATTTAGCTTATCCACCGAGTTGTTAATAAGCTACACTCTTGATAATCAACTTTATAATTTGTTTTACGGTATTTTTGTGTATGATGAATCCTTTTCCGGCAACAGTGATGCAAGCTGCCAGGGAGTATTTGTGGTTCTTGACCAATGGCTATCCGCAAAACTCCTCATTAAAATTGGTGGGAGATAAATTCATGTTGTCGGGCGAGATGCGTCAAGTGCTATACAGGGGCATTGCTGCGACCCAGGTGGCTAAGTCCCGCCAGAATAAAATCGGGACCGTACTTAAAGGCGACCACGTTTTGATCGATACGTACAATGTGCTTTTTACGGTCAACAATTATCTTCTTGGCAAGCACTTGTTTATATGTAACGACGGCTTGTTGCGCGATGCTGGTGAGATGCGGGGCAGATTAATTAATAAGCCACAGTTTTCCCGATCGGTTTCTCTGATGCTTGAGGTACTGAAGGAATGGACAGGTGTCACTATTATTCACTACCTGGATGAGCCTGTATCATTCAGCGGCCGACTTTCCATTGAGCTCAGCAAGGATATGGTACAGATGGGGATCGAAGGAGAGGCTCATTTAGTGAAATCTCCCGACCGCATGCTGATGGATGAAAAAAGTGATGCCATCTGTACCTCCGACAGTGCCATAATTGATCACTACGGAGGAAAGGTCATTGATCTTCCCCATGAGCTTTTAAAAAAGTACTTTAGTCCGGATTTTCCAATACTTATTCAAGCATAGGCTCCTCCTGCATATAAAGCCAGGTGGTAATGGGGAAATGATCGGAATAATCAATTTTGATCCGTTTGAATTCATAGGGAACAATCTCATCGCTATGTATGATATAGTCGATACGGAACGAAGGAAGCTCACCAATGTAAGTGTTCCCGAAACCTCGTCCGGCCATCCTGAAAGCATCGACATTCCCTTTTCGGATTTTCCGGTAGGCGTAGGATTGAGGAGTATCATTAAAGTCTCCCATGACAATGACCGTATGTGGAGAATCCCTGATGTAGTTGGCAATGATCTGTGCCTGTTCGGCCCTTAGTGCAAAGGCCTTTTTCAGCCTGGAACTGATGGCCTTGATCTCGAGCATCTGTTCGTTGCTGTATTTCAAACGGGCCGTATCCATAAAGGCATAATCGTCTTTCTCGAACCTGATGGATTGCAGATGGACATTGAAGACCCTGATGGTATCGGAATGGAACAGAATATCGGTATACATGGCCGCATTGAAGGAAGAGTTAAATGGGATACGGCTCTTCTTGATGATCGGATATTTGCTGAATGTGGCAATTCCAAATCCTTGCCTGTTGGAAGGATCGGTGGTAAAATAGACCGCACTCTGGGGAAGAGATTGGAGTTGTTTTGAGACGTCAGCGTGGGTCTCACCACGATTCGATGAGGTATAATACTCCTGAATACAGACCAGGTCGGGATCCTGGTTCTTTAGGAAGTCAAAGATCTCCTGCTTTGCCTGTGGATCCTTGGTCCACCTGTAAACATCAAAGCCTCTGACATTGTAAGACAAGGCTTTAAACATTCTTTCCGGCT